>JANLIM010000066.1 GCA_024654145.1 Candidatus Zambryskiibacteriota bacterium
TACACACAAAGCCTAAGGCAAAAGGGAATGCGTCGCAGATCTAACTCCCCTATCCCGGCTAAAAAACCACATGACATCATTCCCCCTATTAATGATGCAATACGCATTGTACCTCTCGGAGGTGTAGAAGAAATTGGAAAAAACATGACCGTTATTGAATACGGTAATGACATCATAGTTGTTGATGCTGGTATTCAATTTACTGATGCCGAAACTCCAGGAGTAGATTACATATTGCCAAACATTACTTATCTTGAGCAGCGTAAAGACAGAATACGCGGCATAGTTATCACTCACGGCCACCTCGATCACATTGGAGGTATTCCCTACCTCATAACGAGGCTTGGTAACCCTCCTATCTATACCAGGGAATTCGGTGCACTTCTTATAAAAAAGCGTCAGGAAGAGTTCCCGCAGCTTGCTCCTCTCGATATCCGCATTATCGATGCAAGTGATAAGTCTATCCCTATTACACCAAATCTTAAGGTCCGCTTCTTCGGCCTTACTCACTCTATCCCAGACTCTACTGGCATTATTATCGAAACTCCTTATGGGGATATCGTAAACACAGGCGACGTAAGAGTGGAGAACGAAAATGGTGTGCCAGCTGCAAAGGAAGTAGAGCAGTACGGAATGTTTAAAGATAGAAATATCCTTCTTTTTACCATGGACTCAACAGGTATTGATAAGCCTGGGTTTTCCCCGTCTGAGGCCTCTATTCTTAAAAATATTGACGCTATCGTAGCTCAAGCTCCAGGCCGCGTCATTATCGCAACATTTGCCTCCCAAGTTGAACGTATTATTGAATTCTTAAACAGCGCTAGACGCTATGGCAAGAAAGTTATTATTGAAGGGCGTAGCATGAAAACTAATGTCGATATTATTAAGCATCTAAACCTTGTGGATGTAAGCCATATCGTCCCTATCGAAGATATTGAAAAATATCCTCCAAACAAAATCATGATGATTGCAACAGGCGCTCAGGGAGAAGAGTTCGCAGCCCTTATGCGTATGTCTAACAAGACTCACAAGTATATTCGTCTTCAAAGAAGTGACACTGTTATCCTTTCCTCATCTGTTATTCCTGGAAATGATCGTGCGGTTGAAAAACTTAAAGACAACCTCTTTAGACACGACGCCAAAATTATTACCTATCTCGATTCCGACGTACACACTTCTGGACACGGAAAACGTGGAGAGCTTGAATGGGTGCACAAACAAATTCCTTACAAATTCTTTATGCCTGTGCACGGTTCACATTTCCGTCTTAAAATGCATGCAGAACTTGCAGCAGGCTTAGGATGCCCAAGAGAAAATATTGTAATCCCCGATAACGGCTCTATCATTGAAATTCAAGAGAAGGGCACTAAACTTGTTAAGCTTCCTGAAAAGGCCCCATCAGACGACATGGTTGTCGAAGGACTCTCTATAGGTGATATCAGCGAAGTGGTCATTCGCGACAGAAAGATGCTCTCGGAAGACGGCATCTTCGTCATCATCGCTCTTATTAACTCTAGAAACGGCAGACTCAAAAAAAGCCCAGATATCATCGCCCGTGGTTTTGTCTATCTCCGTGAGTCACAGGAACTTCTATCAGAAGCAAGAAACATTATCAAACGCTCCATAGAGTCATCTACTGCCGGGGCAAACCCTATCAACTTCGATCATGCTAAAAACGCGGTAAGCGAAGACATTTCTCGTTTTCTCTTCCAAAAAACTGCAAAGAAGCCAATTGTTATTCCTGTTATTTTAGGAGTATAAATTTCTAACATAATACTGGTTTCTAATTTGGAACTGAAATAAAATTAACCCCTGTTTCGACACTTGTCGAAGCAGGGGTTAGTACCGGAGAATCCAACGCTTGAACACCTTGAAGCTGAGATCGGGATGCTCTACTCCTGCCAAATTGCAGGCCTCTTCCAGTCGCAGTTTAGCTGTGTTGAACCTTTCCTCGGAAAAGTTCTTTCTTTCCCCGAGAAATTTGGAGCGCACTTTCTTCGAGATTAGTCCGTGCGCTTCTTCGACAAGTTCCTGCCAGGGTTTGGCAAGACCCGTCTTGTTTTGGCAAGTTACCGAGAATTCCTCCAAGGTCACATCACCTCCTCGTGGTTAAGTTCCTTCCTTGCGACAGTTAACGCCCAATCACCGATTTCCTCTCGTGACTCCCCTATTATAGCACTTCTCCAATCATTGTCAATTTTAAGATTTTTGTATTCTCTAGATAGGTGATTAACCACATCTATCAAGTTGTTGTGTATTAAATGACGATGCCTATCTGCACTAACAATTGTATCCTTATCAAGCTTACCAATTTTTACCAATGAGAGCCGTGTAACCGCCTCCGCATATTTACCTATTGTTGACTGTAGCTCATTAATAATCGGAGTAAGTGATGGATATTTTTGTCCATCTATTTCAAATCTGCGATAGAGATTCAAATCCCTATCTTCTTGCGTCTCACCTCTTTCCTCTTCTGCTCTGCGTTGCCAGAGCTCCCCTAAAAAATTATGGCTTTCCATCATAGCTATAAGGTTATAGCCAGATTCTATACCTCAACGACTGCAATTGCTACTTAGTTCATGTGTATAGGAGAAAATGGTTTTCAGAAGGCAATTTACCTCTATTTTAATTACTATCAAGGTATAATTATTGAATGTTTAGATTCATCCCCTCGTTTGTTACGGTTACCTTCCTTTCGCTCCACATGGGAGCTCTGCTTTACGTAAACTCCTCATTCCTTGAACGCTTTTTCAGCAGCGATATAGTAGGGCTGCTTTTTGTACTGAGCGCGATCGGTAATATCCTATTTTTCCTTATTTCTCCACGACTGCTAAATATGTTTAATAGAGATTTTTTACTTTTTGTTTTCCTCTCTATTACTGCTGCAAGCACCCTGGGTCTATGTTTTGCTACTACACCTTTCGCTACTGCATTTTGGTTTGTTCTCTACTCCAGCGTCCTTTTCATGAATTATTATTTCCTCGACATTCTTCTAGAGGAACTATCGAGCGATAAGAGGACTGGCGAAATACGTGGAGTGTATCTGACTTTTCTCAACATTGGCATTGCAGGTGGTCCTCTCTTTGCTGGGCTTATTAAAGCAAATGAGTTCGAACAATCAGCCTATCAACTAGTTTACCTTGCAGGCTTTTTTCTTCTTATCATACCTATTGTAATTTCCATATTTTTCTTTAAAACAAAAAAGTACGAAAAGGTTCAGCGCGCTTCTTTACGACTTCCGTTTAAAAAATGGTGGCAACGCCGAAATGTTCGTGCAATTACTTTAAGTAGAGCAATGCTTGAAATGTTTTACACTATTATGGTGATTTATACACCTATTTACTTACACACCCGTCTAGGATTCACTTGGGCAGAACTTAGCATCATATTCTCTGTCGCTCTTGTTCCATTTATTCTTTTTCAGTGGCCAGCGGGAGAACTAGCTGACAGATATATTGGAGAAAGAGAAATTTTATCTTTAGGCTTTTTTACTACCGGTATAGCACTACTGCTTATGCCATTTCTTGGAAAGGTTTTTCTAGCTTGGATGCTTGTACTTTTTCTCTCAAGAATTGGAGCTTCGCTAATAGAAGTGATGACGGAAAGCTATTTCTTTAAAAAAATTGATCATAAGGACACTGGGCTTATAAGTATTTTCCGAATCTCTCGCTCTGCCGGTATTATTCTAGGGGCTATTGTTGGAGCAATAAACTTAAACCTCTTTTCTTTTGAAAAAATCTTTTTCGTCCTAGCAATAGTAGTCTTTTTTGGTCTTCGAGAGAGTTTGTACATAAAGGACACCCTTTAGTTAAAGGAAAAAGACCACTCCATTTTCAGGAGCGGCCTTTGAAGAACGACGAGCCCGCGACGCGTTTTGCCGCCTTTGTGCCGAGCGCAAGGCTCCGGCTTGGCCGTATCCACGCGTCGCGCGGACGGCTATCATCATGCGCGGCCGTTCGTTAGGCGCCGCGGGCTCTTACTCTGCAGGGCGAAGGTCGCATCGGCACGGCGCGACTGACACATAGCCAGTCCGAGGCACCCGTGAACCTTACTCCTGCATTGCTTTAACCCTAGCATACCATACAAATCTTGTCAAGCATTTTCATTTCCATTTATTAAAATCCTAGAATACGGCTAAACCAAAGGGTTGTGCAAGCCAGGCTTACATAGTTATCTTTTATGTTCGATGATAGCGCTCGCATCCACCTCTATTCTCTCAGCTTTACGTAAATTTCTAACCTGTTTTGGTGTAAGAATATTGTAATGCTTCGAGCGATCTAGCTTATGGGCAAGTGTGGCTAGGTTTTCCTTTGTTGTTAACCAATAGCTTCCCTCTTTAGAAAGATCGAACGGTTCTGAGTACTTTCTTAAAGTTTTTCGACCATCACCTAAGTAGTATTCATTGAAATATGACATGACTAGCTCCCTCAGATTTTTGTAAATAGGTTCCCTATAGCGTAATACGGCATGATTAGTTTTTGATATGGCTCCCCAATATCCGTCCTCTTCAAAAAGAGCAACAACATGGTCAAAGTCTGGTCTAATAGTAACAAGATCTAGCAGTAGAGGTTTTCTTCCTTGTATCCAAAGTCCAGCAGCGGCCAAAAGAGCCCCCTCGAAACAATGCGACTTGTTTCTCTTTAAAGTAATTGCTACAGAAGTATGGGTTTGTCCGTGCTTTTCAAAATTAAAAGGCATTTTATTTAAGAAGTCTTGAATTTTTGCAGGAGTGTTGAGAGACTTTAGTATTTTCCAATCCCCTTTCTCTAGTCCAGAGTTCTCAAGTCTTAAAGGTTGAATCTTTTTGCTCATTTACTCTAAAATTTTGGCGAGCTTGTTTAAGTGTTCGTTACGCTCACTCTCAAAAGCTTCTTCACTGAAACCGTGCTTTTCCATAAGAGCGGCAGCATGGTAAGCGCCGAGATGGTGGGGCATGACTACGTAAGAGGCCCCTGCTTTGTAGAGCTCTTTTGAGCCAGAAGTGTCGTGAGAAATGCCTATAATAATGCCGTGTGGGTTTCGGGCTCTGTAGTGTGTTACGAGAAGTAAATTAGTTGCTAAATCAGGGACAGTAGAGACTACCAATCTAGCTTCAGTAGTTCCAATTTCATCAAGGAAATCGACATCCTCTGCATCACCGTAGCGATGAGGGATGTTTAACTTTTTAAGCCTCTCTATTGAGCGAGGATCGAAGTCCACCACCAGGTAATTCTCTGTGATTTTTCTAGCTGCCTCAACAAAAGACTGCCCCACTCGGTCGTAACCGAAGATAATAATATCTGTTCCGCCAGAGGTTGCCTCATTCTGCATATGGGACTTCCTAATCACCATGAGCCTCAAAAGAGGCTTTAGGAAAGAATATATGCGGTCGGCATAAAGAATAAGATATGTTGAACCGGCAATGGTGATGACACCCACAAGAGTTACTAAGGAAACTACTTCTTGGCTAACATGCCCGAAAGAGAATCCGAGAGCAAGAAGAACCAGAGAAAATTCGCTAATCTGGGCAACAGTTAATCCCGCCATAAATGCTGTGCGTGTGCGGTAGCCCATCAGATTCATAAAAATAAGGACAATTAGAGGGTTGCCGATAAGTACAAAAGCACTTAGAACTACAGCCGGGAAGACCAGAACAGAAAATTGACTCACGATAAGCTGAGAGCCGAGAAGGACGAAGAAAAGCATGATGAAAAAGTCTCGCAAAGGCTTCATACGTGAAGCAGTCTCAAGAGCGAATGGAGAAGCAGCCAAAGTAACACCAGCAATAAGTGCACCTACTTCAATTGAAAAACCAATTACCTGGAAGAGGGACGCCATGCCTAAGCCCCAGGCAAGAGAAAAAGTAAATAAAACCTCTTGAGAACCCGCCACAAATCTTGAAAGATGTGGAAGAATGTATTTGCTCACAAAATAAAGTATGAGAGCGACCAAAGCACCCTTAGCTAGAAGTAGAAGAATTTCAAAACCAGCCCCGCTGAAAATACTCCCGCTTGGAACAATGGATGAAACTCCTAAAACTGTGACGCCCAAAAGTAGGACTGTCGCAACAATGTCCTGGACTAGAAGAAAGCCGATGGAAATCTTACCATAAAGCTTTTGCGTATCTCCCCTGTCAGAAAGAAGTTTAAGAATAATAATGGTACTCGAAAATGTCAGTGCGACAGCGACATAAAATGACGAGAGCGAAGAGAAACCAAGTGCTTTGACGATAAAAAAACCTATAACTGAAGTGAAGGCCACCTGCCCTAACCCTGTTATGAGGGAAGCCTTACCCACTTCCCTCATAACATCTGGGTTAAGTGTGAGGCCTACAATAAAAAGTAGAATAGCAATGCCTATCTTTGAGAAAAGTTCTAGCTCAGTATGTGACTGGAGGATATTGAGAACAGACGGACCAACAATGACTCCAGCAGCTATATACCCGATGATTAAAGGCTGGCGAAGTAGCCTGGCTATCAAAGAGACTGCTGTAGCCATAGCGATGATTAAAGAGATCTCTAGAAATAAAGGCATAGATTTCTTTTTATTTTAACACAATGGGAATTACTTTTTGAGTGCGGCTTTGATAAATGAGGTGAAAAGTGGATGAGGATTAAGCGGCCGAGCCTTAAATTCCGGATGGAATTGAGTGGCCAAAAAAAAGGGATGGGCTGACGTAGGTAACTCGGCAATCTCGCACAGGCGTTTATCAGGAGAAATGCCTGAAAAAACCAAACCAGCTTCACTAAGTTTCTGAACATACTCCGGATTAACCTCATAACGATGTCTGTGTCTCTCGGAAATCTTTCCTTTCTTGTAAGCTTTGGCTGCTAAGCTACCTGGCTTAAGAACGGCTGGATAAGCACCAAGTCTCATAGTGCCTCCGTAAGTTCCCAAAGCCAGCTTCTCCTTCTGGTCCCGCATAATATCTATTACAGGATAAAAAGTTTTTTTATCGACCTCTACTGTATGTGCACCTTTAAGTCCAGCCACTGAGCGGGCATACTCCACTATAGCAAGTTGCATGCCGTAACAAAGACCGAGATAAGGGATTTTGTTTTCTCTCGCAAATTTGATAGCACTTATTATTCCCTCCACTCCTGATGAGCCAAAGCCGCCAGGCACTATCACACCATCAAACTTCTTCAATTCACTCACTTTCCTCTTCCCATTCTCGTAATCTTTTGCATTAACCCAGTGAAGTTCTGGTTTTGCTCCGTTAGAATAGGCAGAGAATTTTATAGCCTCAATCACAGAAACATATGCGTCAGCGAGCACGAAGTCACCTGTATCGAAATACTTGCCGATGACGGCAATCTTAAGCTTCTTTTTAGTGTTCTTAGATTTAGAAACAAATCTTCTCCACTCCTTAAGATCTTTTTGTCTGGGTTTTAGGTCAAGTTTTCCAAGAATTCTTTCACTTAGACCACCCTTTTCAAAATTAATAGGTACATCATAAATACTTTCAATATCTGGTGCAGCAATTATATCGTCTTCGCCTATACCTGTAGTTTGAGATATTTTCTCCTTTCTTTTCTTGTCTATCATCTGTTCACTCCTGGCGATAATCATGTCTGTGTTAATCCCGTACGAACTTAATTGGCGCACTGCGTTCTGAGTTAACTTAGTTTTCATCTCTCCGATTTTGCCAGGAATGGGCAGATAGGAAACCATAATAATTAGGACATCTTTTGGACAACGAGTTTTCAAAATACGCGCGGCTTCGAGGAAAATAGCGTTCTGATACTCTCCGATTGTGCCACCTATTTCAAAGACAGTGATCTCGGCTCCGGATTCCTTAACTGAGAGGCTGACACGCCTTAGGATCTCTTCTGTAACATGGTAGACCGGCTCAACACACTTCCCTTGGTACCCTAGAGAGCGCTCCTTGTCTATGACGTGCTTTAAAACCA
>JANLIM010000070.1 GCA_024654145.1 Candidatus Zambryskiibacteriota bacterium
AAAAATGGAGTACAAAAAAATGACAAATAATCAAATCTCAAAGTGTTGTGGGTCGGAAGTAAAGTATCGCAACGAACCAGTTTATATGTGCAGTAATTGCATGAAACAATGTAGTCTTGTACCCGTAGAGCCCACAAATGAAAATCCGTATCCTACGGGTGATTTAAGCCCTGTACAGCCTACCGAAACGGAAACACGCTCGACAGAGGGGTGGGAGAAATTTGAAAAGTTGAGAGAATTTCTTGCCGACAAAGAAAATAGCGACATTGAGGGCTATATATATGGAGAGAGTGCGCTTAGAGTATTGAAATTTATTGAAGAAGAATTTGTCACTCCAAGGCTCGCCGCACAGCGGGAGGAGATGGAGCGGGAATTTATATTCAGCAAAAAGAATCAGCACTATATGCATATACCGAGTAATATCATCACAATGGAAGAGCACAACAAGCAGATCATCGAGGCGGTGGAGGAGTTCAAGAACATCGTTCGAAACGATCTTGAATGGAGCGATGAAGCAGATCGCCTTGAGGAAAAGTTCGTCGAGTTCAAAAAGTCGCGGGGATTTGGGGAGAAGTAAAATGTATCCAAACTATTGCTGCCAAAAATGCGGTGAACAGATCGGATGGCTAGGTAGATTCTTTCAGTTTTTTCTAAAAGATTTCTTGCACAAATGCAATTTCACAACTAACTCAAACCAAAATGACCAGCACACCAACTAGCGCGGGGGAATTTGAAGAAGGATTTGAGAAAGGCCTTGAGGTGCTTTATAAGCAAAAAGCGTTGACCCCTGCTGTTGTGATGAACCTGATTCGAGAACGCGGCGCCCAAGAGCGCGCCGCCACTGAAGAGAGGATGAGGGCGACGGAAGAGAAACATCGATGTAACTTTCTTCCATTAGAAACAACGATTTACGAAAAATATCGTCAAGAGCATGACTCTGGTGGAGAAAATTATCGTTGGTGCGATGCCCATATCGTTAGAAGAGTATATTGTACGGGATGCGGAAAAATCTGTTATGCAGATTCTCTATATCAAGCCCTGCGCGAGCTGAAAGATGGGGAGAAATAAGATGAACAAGATAATAATCGACGAATTATTCGATGTTGATTTGGAGCCAAAAACAACGTATAAAATATCTCTTTTTTTTGACACTTTTACGCTAGGATCGGCAACACTCTTTTTGGGGAAGAAAAAGTTAGCTGACTATTCATCTGCGGGAAATCACGAGATATTATTTGTAACACAAGCAGGGAATACCGAAAAACTCTCATTTGTTCCAAATCCCCCCGCCCGATTTATTCTGGGAAGCGTAAAGTTAAAAAAGATAATACCACAAAAGAATGCCCCCGACCTCCGTTACAAGCTCATGCGCCTCGACTGGATAAAAAAAAGCTGAAAAAATAGACTACCCCAACCTATTAAAACATGATATAATTATAACATGAATAAATACGAACCAGTAAGCGTCACCGCAAAAAGAAAGGGATATAGTAAAAATACCGTTAAGAAATATTTCAAGCTCGGCAAGGTACGAGGAGTTAAAAATATCAATGGGTATATTTACATTGAAGTGCGTGATGCTGACAATAAAATAATAAAAAAATGACACCATATTCACAAAACTTCAAGGATTGGAAGAACACTCGACTTGGTACCAGTAATCAAACATTCGGAGAAGTCGGATGTTTTGTCGTCGCGCTTTCTTGCTTGGCGGATAATCTACCAACCGAGACAAATATTTCCTTCATTCGTAATGATGTATACCGCAACGGCTGCCTCATAGGCGACCCGCAGAAGGCCGCAGATGTTCTAGGACTTACTTACGACGGGAAGATACCTGCTACCATTGCACCGAAATTTGTATGCATTGCAGAGACACATTATTTTAAACCTGTTGTACCGCAGCATTTCTTTGTATGGCTTGGAGACGGACGGATCATCGACCCGATTGATGGAAAGATTAAGCCTACTTACCCAGTAGCATCCTTCAGACTTTTCAAGCCTAAAAATGTAACAACTAATAAAATGACAACCCAAGAAGTGATCGATGGATTTGATCGGTTTATCGCAGGGAAGGCAACAACAGCTGACCTGCTAAATTGGACGCCTAGAGAATACACGGGGCTTGTGATCCAACTCACGCAGCCTATTGAGAACGGAAAGCCAAGCGAGCGATTTAATCTTATCAACGCAATCTGCAAGAAGATTATCGGACGCGACGCAACGGATGAAGAGCAGAAACAATTTGAGTTGCAGCGCTGGTCTATTCCGCAGATCGTAAGATGGGCACTAAATAAATGACACAAATAGCACTAGCAATTATAATCGCAGGAGTCTACATATCTGATGCTATGCGAAAAGAAGACACTACCGCTTTTGATACGATCCTTGTATTTCTCTGCTTATTTGGTGTTTTCGCTTACTATGTGCGAGATATATGGAAATGACCCTACCTGAGCAAGTTATTTTAGCAGTTTTAACGGGTGTACTTATAGGCTCTATAGCCGCGTACATTCAAGGGAGAATGAAATGAGCATAGTTCCTTTAGCAATAGTGGGTGCTTTAGTGGAGTACTTTATAGAGTTCTTTATAAAACCTCTTTTCGGGGAGAAGTACGAACAGCATAAAAAGTTCATGCCCTTTATCGCTTGTGCCCTATCAATTCCCGTGTGTATCTTTTACGGCATAGATGAGTTTTCGCAGATTGGCCTGGGAGATAGCCCAACGATAGTAGGCGCAGTTCTTACTGGCTTGTTAGCAGCCGCTGGATCACGTGGTGTTCATGTTCTGATGAGCGGTGCGCAGGAGAAAGTGAAAGAATTGAAAGTAAATAACGAGATTAACGAGGAATAAAATGAGTGACATTCCAGAATTTCTACAAAAGATTATGGGAATGAACGGAGAAGAAACTCCGCATGAAAGTAAATGGATATGCGCCCCTTGTGGGAACAAACTAGGCAGGCATAATGGACATGCCAGTACATATCATTTCAATACTTGTGATTATTGTAATCAAGGGCAAGCAGTCACTGAAGATAGAGATTGGGGCTTATAGTGGATTTCCCCTTATCAACCAGAGAAACCTTTGTACCTGGTTGGTAGGAAGAAGTCAACTAGCAGACTGATTGCATTGACTTCGCACTCAGAGTGATAACTCGAGTACACAACAATACTACAGGCTACCCTTCGCATCGGGTGAGTTGCTACCTTCAGAGGCTCAGGCCTTAACACAGGGTAGTAATGCCACGGGTGTGCGGCTCAACCAGGTAGTATCTTCCTTCGTGGCGCTGAGTTTGTGGTATTCTCGGCGTCGCTAAGGAGGATACGCCGATGTTAAAATGTCTTTCTTGCGGAATAGAAGCAAAGACAGAGACGGAGGAAATTATCATCTCTCTTTTCCAAGAGTGCAAACATTGCAGAGACGCAAAGCGCGCTATGGCTGAGTTATTGAAGCGCAGAGTTGAAGAAGGT
>JANLIM010000021.1 GCA_024654145.1 Candidatus Zambryskiibacteriota bacterium
GTGGAAGATGCGGTGCAGGTGATGCGAAGCCTTGGTATTGACCCTGCGGTACTTGTGAACGGCAACCAGAGCATTCTGGCCTACGCCGCTCAAGAAGAAGTTCGGGCGAAGTACCTGAGATTGATCCTTACTAGGGTGCGTCAGCTGGTCAGCAGGACCAGTCGCTGGTTCAAGAACTCCAATCTGGCTGCAATTCGGCAGGTCATTGATCAGGAGCTTGCAGCTGAGGAGGACAGGATCACGTTCGTGTCTTCTCGAGCTAGAGTGACGGTTACCGATGAATCTGGTACCCGGACCTATTAGGCAGGTTCCCATCAACAGTTTCTGGTCTAAGCTCGGCGCGTTACGCGCGCCGAGCTTTTGTTTATTGATTTTTAAGAAAAAAAGACGTAGTTTACTCAGTAGGATAGTAGAGAAAGGGGCTCACATGTTTAATCCAGGCGACAAGGTCAATTTGTTGGAAAAGAACGCTTCGCGGAGGCTCAAACCGATTCCGATGATCGTGGTTTCCGATGTCAGATCCGAGATCAGGTTGCGAAGCGATGGGAAGGGCAAGGTAAGGGGAGAGAACGAGGAAACCACCTTTGCACACTTTGCCAATCTCGATGGCTGGAAGATGCTTTTTCCGGATCTCGAAGGCAACCGCTGTTTCAGTCAGCGGGGACCCACCTACGAAATTACCGCAAGGTAATTTCGGTTTTCCATTAGAAGCCCGGCATCGCGCCGGGCTTTTGTTTGCTCAAAAATGCCTTTTGATATATAGTTTTGCGATAATTGCCCTCTGGGGTTTATTTTTATCATCAATAATTTATGCAAAGAGACTATCCATTAGAAAGAGTTCGTAACTTCGGTATCGTCGCTCACGTCGATGCGGGCAAGACCACCACTTCTGAGCGTGTGCTTTTTTATACTGGTTCCCAGCATAATATCGGTGAGGTGCATGATGGTGACACTACCACCGACTGGATGGAGCAGGAGAAAGAGCGTGGTATTACTATCACTGCTGCTGCTATTACTTGCTTCTGGGCCCCAACCTATCTTTCTGATACAGAGCGTCAGGGTAAAGAAAAGAAGTATCGCTTCAACGTTATCGACACTCCCGGACACATCGACTTTACTGTGGAAGTGAAGCGTTCTCTTCGCGTACTCGACGGAGCAGTTGTCGTCTTCGATGGCGTGGCTGGAGTGGAGCCACAGAGTGAGACCAACTGGCGCTATGCCGAAGAAGCGAGCGTGCCTCGCATCTGCTTCATCAACAAGCTCGACCGCACCGGAGCATCATTTGAGCGTTCATACGCTTCTATCCAAAACCGTCTTTCTAAAAAAGCTGTGCGCATCACTCTCCCTATAGGAGAAGAGGAAAAGCACGAAGGCGTTATTCATCTTTTGCGACAGAAGGCTTACTACTTCGAAGGTGAGATGGGTAACAAGGTAGTTGAAAAGGAAATTCCGGAAGATATGAAGGCTGATGCGGACAAATACCGCGCTGAGCTTATCGAAAGAATCGTCGAAAATGACGAAGTCCTTATGAACAAATACCTTTCAGGCGAAGAAATTGACCTAGACACTTTGCGCACGACTTTGAGAAAGGCTGTTATCGCAAACGAAATCTTCCCAGTTTTTGCCGGCTCTGCTCTCAAGAACAAAGGAGTGCAGCTCGTTCTCGATGCTGTGGTAGATTTCCTCCCATCTCCTCTCGACATCCCACCTATCGTTGGCACTCATCCAACAACGGGAGAGGAGGTGATCCGCCATGCTTCTGACGAAGAGCCTTTCGCAGCGCTCGCCTTCAAGCTTCAGGCAGATCCATTTGTGGGGCAGCTTACATTCTTCCGCGTGTACTCAGGCACAATTGAATCCGGCACTTATATTTACAACTCTACAACTGGTACAAAGGAACGCCTCGGTCGTATCGTGCGCCTCCAGGCAGACAAGCGAGAGGAGGTTAAGAAGGTTTTTGCAGGAGAAATTGCTGCAGCCGTAGGTCTCAAGGACGCTAAAACTTCCCACACTTTTTGTGACGAAGAAAATCCAATCGTGCTTGATCAGATCAAATTTCCTGAACCGGTTATCTCGCTTCGTATTGAACCGAAGACCAAGGCCGACCAAGAGAAGATGGGCATGGCATTGAAGCGTCTTTCAGACGAGGACCCAACATTTAGAATTAAGTCAGATGCAGACACTGGAGAAACTGTGATTATGGGTATGGGTGAGCTTCACCTAGAAATTATTGTGGATCGTATGAAGAGAGAGTTCGCAGTTGAAGCAAACGTAGGTAAGCCACAAGTATCCTACAAGGAAACTATCCAAGGCGAAGCCGAGGTTGAAAACAAATACATCAAACAGACAGGAGGTAAGGGCCAGTACGGTCACGTTAAAATTAAGATCAAGCCTCTTCCGGAATATGATCCAGAAGAAAAAGTTCCCAAGAACGCTAAGCGCGAACCTGGATTTGAATTTATCGACGCTATTAAGGGAGGTGTTATTCCTGGAGAGTTTATCCCTGCAGTTGAGAAAGGTATTCGTGAGGCCATGGATCGCGGTATTCTCGCTGGGTACAAAATGACAGACATTTCTGCCGAGCTTAACTTCGGTTCTTACCACGATGTGGATTCTTCGGAGATCGCATACAAGATCGCGGCATCCCAAGCTTTCCAAGAAGCGGCCAAGAAAGCTCGCCCTGTGATCCTTGAACCTATTATGAAAGTGGAAGTAGTCGTTCCCGAGAAGTTCATGGGTGACATCACAGGGAACCTTTCCGGCAAGCGTGGGCAGATTGAGGCTATGGAAGACAGAGGAGATCTCAAGGTGGTACGTGCGAAGGTGCCTTTATCCGAAATGTTCGGTTACGTAACCTCGCTCCGCTCAATGACCGAAGGTCGCGGTTCCTCAACCATGGAATTCGATCACTATGCAGTCGTTCCTCAGAACGTTGCAGCAACCATCATCGAAGCTAGAACAGGAGGGAAGTAATCTACAGCCTTACCAAGGGGAGGGCTTGGTAATGTTTAG
>JANLIM010000023.1 GCA_024654145.1 Candidatus Zambryskiibacteriota bacterium
GCCAGACCGTTGACCGCATTATTGACTCCTTCCCACCAGAACAGCAGTCTCAGATTAGGCTCCAACTTTCTAGTTCGCTCATAGGCATTTTCTCTCAAAGACTTGTTCCGAGAATTTCTGGCGGTCTTGTGCCAGCATATGAGCTTCTGATAAATAACAGCGCTACAGCCAATCTTATCCGTGACAAAAGGACTCGTGAGCTTGCTTCAGTCATTGAGACGAGCTCGGAAGCGGGTATGATTGACCTTAACCGTTGCTTGGCGGAACTGGTCCGGAAAGGGGAGATAACAGCTGAAAACGCCTTTAAGTACGCAAGTAATCCACGTACTTTAGAAAGAATGATTTAGTTCGACAGGCTCACTATAAATAAATTATGCTATTCAACTACAAAGCACTAGAGAATTCAGGTAAACATGTAGAAGGTGCTATAGAGGCTGTTTCTCTCGATGTCGCTATCGGCTCATTGCAGAAAAGGGGACTTATAATCGCTAACATTGAACCAGCGGTTAAAGAGTCTTGGCTTACCAGCATTTCTTTCGGCAAGAGGATCTCAAACAAAGATGTTGTCATGCTCTCAAGGCAGATGGCAACTCTCTTCGAGGCGCAGGTTTCGGCACTGAAGATCTTTACTCTTCTTTCTGCAGAAGTTGAAAACCCTTCTTTAAAGAAAAGTCTTGATCAAATAGTGGCAGACCTCCAGGGAGGTAGTCCAATATCTAAAGCACTTTCTCGCCATTCACATATCTTCTCTGACTTCTACGTCAACATGGTTCGCTCTGGAGAAGAGACAGGTAAGCTCAATGAGACTTTTTCATCGCTTGCGGACCACCTAGATAGGAATTACGAAGTGGTTTCTAAAGTTAAAAATGCTTTGATTTACCCGGCCTTTGTTATCACAGTTTTCTTTGCTGTGATGGCACTTATGTTTACTGTCATCATCCCTAAGATTAGTGTCATCATCATTGAGTCAGGCCAACCTGTCCCAATTTATACTGAGGTAGTCTTCGCTATCAGTAACTTGTTTGTAAATTATGGATTATTCTTCCTTGCGGGGCTTATTGCTTTAGGTTACTTCTTGTTACGTTACATTCGCACAGATGCCGGGCATGCTGCTCTTGCACGCTTTAAAATCGATATTCCAATACTCGGTACGCTTTATCGCAAACTTTATCTTTCTGAGATTGCAGACAGTATGAATACCATGGTCCTCTCTGGCATACCGATGGTTAAAGCGATAGAAGTAACCTCCGCCATAGTGGATAACCAAGTTTATAAGGCGCTTCTCAATGAGACTCTTAATGATGTCAAAGGAGGTAGTGCTCTCTCACAAGCTCTTTCACAACATAAAGAGATTCCGAGCATGTTGGTTCAGATGATTAGGGTGGGAGAGGAGACGGGGGAGCTTGGAAGCATATTCCGGACCATGGCGCGCTTTTACCAAAGAGATGTGGTCAATATGGTGGATACTATCGTCGGCCTTATAGAGCCTGTTATGATTGTGCTCCTTGGTTTGGGCGTGGGCACATTGCTTGCTTCTGTGCTTATACCGATCTATGAGATAGCTAACTCCGCCGGCGTATAGAAGCTGTTATCCACATCGTGTGGAACCTCTAGCGCTTTGGGGTTATAATTGAGTTATTCACTAACAGTGATTTATAAGTTATTGATAAATTATTAAAAATGATTAGCAAAGGAAAAACGGGCATTTGGGACTTCCGAAAGGGCTTTACCCTCATTGAACTTTTGGTGGTTATTGCCATCATCGGCATTCTTTCATCGGTTGTCCTCGCTTCCCTCAACACCGCCCGCAGCAAGGGTAACGACGCTAAGACCAAGGCTCAGCTTGCAGGTCTCCGTGCAGCTGCCGAGATCTACTACGACAACAACAACGGCTACGGTACCGCTGTAAGCAACAACTGTGCATCAGGTATGTTCTCTGATACGACTTCCGGCATGAACCAGTACACCGCATCAGCTAACTACCCATCCGCATCCTTGCCTCTTGTATGTAATGCTACTGGCGCTGCTTACGCGGTACAGGCCAGCTTGTCTACCTCTGGACAGTATTGGTGCGTTGACTCGATAGGAACATCTAAATCCAAGACTGCCGCACTTGCATCCGGCGACACTACCTGCGACTAGTTTCCTCCGCGCAGATAGGGTTATACTTACCCAGCACTCAGTTTGAGTGC
>JANLIM010000030.1 GCA_024654145.1 Candidatus Zambryskiibacteriota bacterium
AATGCGATAAGTTTTTTCATACTATGAGCCTCTTATATAGGTAATATCAATATACGTATTGTCAACCTTGTTGTCGATAGTGAGTGTCACCACATCGCGATTTACTGTGTAGTGAGTGCCATAGATAAGGAACTGTCCCATATAAAACATCCATATAGCGCGACCTCCTGCGCCTACAGGATACGAGAGAGTAACCGATGTCGTGCTTGCACCAACACTCTTAGTCTCATGCTGTGGTTCACCCATGCCTCCGCCCACCTTACCACCTTTACTACCTCGTATCGCAGTCTTGAGACTATCAAGACGCTCGAGAAGGCCGTCCACAGCACTCATGTTGACCTTCTTCTTGGCACTGTTTACCTTCGTTACCACTTCATCGGGTGTGTCAGGGGAACCATTACGACCGTCTTTCCCTGCCTCCCCCTTTTCACCCCTGAATTCATCCACACGGGCGAATAGAGAAGCGAGCTTCTTATCAAGGCGATCAAGAGACTTTTGTGCGTGGTCTTTACATTCTGTCTTATATGTTGCGAAGCTAGTTTTTAGCTCACTGCTCAATTCTCGTATTTCATCTTTCTCTCTCTGGTTCACCCCCTCAGTATCAGTGAGTTTCTGTTCCAATTTTTCAGATAGACGTAGAAGCCCTTGTACGTTCTTCTCCACAAGCGCCTCAAATTCGGCCTGTTTCTTAGCTGAAATGTCGTTATGCTCTTCCTTTAAAAGCTCCATGACGTTGGCCACAAGCTGTGAAGGGATGTCTTTTATCTCCTGCATCAAGAACGCATCAGCGTTGCTGTTATTCTTGAGTTTTCTTTTAAGGATTGCAGATTTTATTGACATAGTTGACTTTTTAGGGGTTAGGTGTAGTGTTTGGGGATGATTATTCTAGGAATTATAGTTGGTTTAGCTCTCATGGTCATTGGTTTAATGATACTATGGGAGTCATATTTTCCATCAAATCGCTAGTCCTCCAACCGTACCTAATCCGGCGGCGGTTATAGTTAAACCAATTGCCTTCGCTTTCTTTGGGTTCTCTTTAATCCAAAGTCTTATCTGGTCATAGGCGCGCTCTTTGGCGGCCTTAGTGCCAACCGTATCCTGCAACCTCATAAGATTTCTCATGTCTTTCATGTATCCCTTATATATTTCATCAGGCGTACCATTTGAAATAAAGTCCTGTACTGCATTTCTAAACTCGACTTTCATTTCCTTCTGAAGAGTTGGAGAGCCTTTGAAAGCGCTCTCAATAGAACGGTCAAATTCTTTTCGAGCTTCCCACAAAGAGTGCATGTCATTCTTTTTAAGACTTGCTACAAAGTTATCAATGATAATCTCCTTCGCTTTTGCTACTCGTTCTGCCGGGATAGTAATATCATCAACGCCCTCAAGAGACTTCGCGAGATGATTTTTAAGCTCACCACTATTGTAGATACCGTTGTTGTTTTTTAGGAATGTCCCAACCTCTGTATCGAGGTCGCCAACCTTATCAAGAATATTGATTGACGTTTGAACGGGGTCTTTTTGCATCAAAGTTGCGTACTTTTTAGCAATCTCAATTTCACCATCAGAAAGAACATATTTTGCAGATTCTGTCGCTGTCTTTGGTGTTATTCTTCCGTATCTAAGTGCTTTTTCATACTCTGTAGGTGTAAGTTCAGTTGTTTTCGGTGTTACATATTCAAGGGCATCGGCTTCTTGTTTTGCCAACTGTGAAGCATTGCGCATTGCCTTTATATCATCCACCTTACTCATCAAAGCCTCACCAGTTTCCCCCAACACTTCCTTACCGGTCTTTAGTGCAGTCTCTCCAGCTTCCATACCTGTCTTCAAAACCTTCGGGGCAACACCTCCTGTGAAAACGTCAGCCATAAAAGCACCCATTCCGCCAACGGAATCAACAACAAGCTTATCTTCTTTATCGAGACTT
>JANLIM010000042.1 GCA_024654145.1 Candidatus Zambryskiibacteriota bacterium
TTAAGGAAGTGAATAAATTCACTTCCTTTCGCGGAGCTGAATAAGACTAAAAAGTCCCGCGTTAAGCAGGACTCTTTAGTCTTATGAAACTCTCAGCTCCGCGACCAGGGCTCGAACCTGGGACATCCTCCTTACACTTATCCTAAAATTTCTTAAAGGGGTGGACTATATCATCATCCTGTATTGCTAGGATGTAAGGCGCTTCGATCCTCACGGATCTACTCCCCGAAGGGATAGTCTCTGAACCTGCCTTTGCTTGCTTCGCAATCCGAAGCCTTGGCGAAGGATTGGCTGCTGATTACCCTCGGCTTAACGTTAGGGCTTCCAGCAATTCACCTTATTTTCGATCACGATTACTCGAGAAAGCTGCGTATCAACACAGGGAGGCGCTCTACCGACTGAGCTATCGCGGAGCTGAAAATTCCATTATTTATTTTTCAAAGTTCTGGGAACTTGTGCAATACCGCCGTGTATTTCTCTGTGGCAGTTAGCACAAACTAGAATACACTTATCTGCCTCGGCTTTCAACTTCTCCCATGAGCGGGTAAGACCTCTGGTGGAGAGGCCGAACTCTTTCGTTTTCTCATCTAAATGATGAAGATCGAACGCGCCCGCATACTTATTGTAACCGCAAATCGTGCATTTGCCGCCCTTATACTCTATAACCATTTCTTTAAGTCGCTTGCGTCTTTTTGCAACTGCTTTAACCATGTACTCTCTACGGTCAGAATAAGTTCTTTTCTCTGGCATATACGCTTAAGTATACCATACAGGAGCAATCTCTGGTCGAAGTATTTGACCAAAATGTTTGTAGTGGTATTGTGCTCTTGGAGGCAGAGGTAGGTTATGGCTAAAACAGAGAGTCAGACTGAGTTTTTCGAGAGTATTGTCGAAGATCCAAATATCCCTGAAACGCAGTTCGTCCTCTTCTTCTCAATGGCGTACGCGGAGAATGATGGGGATCCGGATGCGCAGCTGCGCCTTCTCGATCTGGCGCAAAAGCACCGTCCTGCTCTTGAGGGGAAGATCGCCAGAGTCGTTATCCGCGGACGCTGAATACACGTCGTCTTACTGAGAAGGTCGTTCGACAGAACGTTTCTCGAGGACGACTTTTTCATTTTAAAAGGGTTATAATTAATCTGTTACAAATTAAATTATTTTTATGAATCCAAAATCATTTTTGACTACTGCAGGAACTATTTTCCTTATCGTTGCAGTGATGCATTTTTTAAGAGTTATTAATAGTTGGGAGGCAAATATTGGAACTTGGGCTGTGCCTATGTGGCTGTCTTGGGTCGTCTTTTTGCTCCTTGGCTATCTTGCCTACCAGGGTTTGAGCAAGAGATAGAAACTCATCAGTATTGAAGTATTGATACCTGTGTTAATGCGTCTATTACACTATGGACTCATTTAATTCACCAAGAACTAGGCCGTTGTACCGCGGTACGCAGATCGTCTGGTATATCTTAAGCGTGCTCGAGGCATTATTGATCATTAGGTTCGCACTCAAGCTTTTGGGAGCAAACGCAGGAGCAGGGTTTACCAGCTTCATCTACAACATTACTTACCCGTTCGTAGCGCCGTTTCTCGGGGTATTTAGCATCTCGCGCGTAGTGGAAGGGTCCGTTTTCGAATGGACGACACTCCTAGCCATGCTTGTCTACTGGCTTCTTGCTATCGCCATCATTAAACTTTTTCTCATGGGCAGAACAGTTTCTACACCGGAAGCAGCAGTCAAGATGGAAGAACAGGAGAATTAATCGAGCTTGTCTTAGTGTGTTAAAATTGGAGCATGACCCACTCGATTTATGAGAAACTCAACGGCTGGCCTTCTATTGTTGTGGGCGTGCTGGTACTTTTGGGTGCATTTGGATACGGAATTTATACATATCAAAGCCTCGAAGCAGAAAGAGCTTCAGCTCTTTTGGAACTCGAGGTAGCACGCAAGAGTACTTATGATTTGCATAAAATTGTAAGGGAGAGGGAGGGAGTGATTAACGCTTTCCAGGGGCAGATTGAGAATATCGCCGGTACTGTCGGGGTGCTCGAGAAACTTTCCCAAACAGACGAGGAGCTTCTGAAAAAGTATTCTAAAGTCTACTTCCTCAATGAGAATTACACACCCTCTAAGCTCTCTGATATCCCGGAAGAGCGCTTAGTAAGCACAGCGACAAACTTCATGATTCATTCTGATGTCTTGCCTTATCTCGAGAAGCTTCTTTTAGAAGCTTCTCGCAGTGAAATAGAACTCTTAGTTGCATCTGCCTTTCGCTCATTCGACACGCAGTCTTCACTCAAGTCTAGTTACAAGGTGCTTTATGGCTCAGGCGCCAACCAATTCTCAGCTGACCAGGGCTACTCTGAGCATCAGCTCGGAACTACTGTTGACTTCACCACTCCGGCACTCGGGGCCAACTTCAACCCCTTTGCTTCTACCGAAGCGTACAAATGGCTTTTGGATAACGCGCACAAGTACGGCTTCGTCCTTTCGTATCCTGAGAGCAACTCATATTATAAATTCGAACCTTGGCACTGGCGCTTCGTAGGTAGAGATCTCGCTAGCGATATGGAGGATGACAACAGACATTTCTACGACCTAGACCAGAGGGAAATCGATACTTATTTGATTAAACTTTTCGACTAAGTGCGAATCTACGAATTTATGCTAATCTACAAATAGCAACGAATTATTCGCAGACATTCGTAGAATTTGTATTATTCGCTGATTAGAACTTATTATGAAAATAAACATCAAAGCGACAGCTATAGAGCTTACCCCGGCTATTACCGACTATGTGCACAATAAGCTATCAGCGCTTGAAAAGTATGTTACCAATGTAGACACAGTAGCCCAGGTGGAAGTAGGTAAGACTACCCAGCACCACAAAACTGGAGAGATCTATAAGGCAGAGGTGCATATCACAGGAGCTGGCGTGGATCTGTATGCAGTCACGGAAGCGCACGACCTGTATGCTGCTATAGATATGGTTAAAGACGAGATAGTACGCAATACGACGGAGCTCAAGAGCAAGCGGGAAAGTTTGTCGCGCAGGGGAGGCAGGATGGTTAAAGACATGATGAAGGGGCTTAACTTTTTTAAAAAAAGAGGATGAACAGTTACTGGAGACAAAAAGCGACACCGTGGGTTTCTTATGCTGTCTTGTTTGGAGGATTAGCTTCAGCGCTCATTTTATTTTTCTTAATTAGAGTGGAGAACAATATTCAAAGCTTCGAGCTCTATGATTACGACACGATAGAGGAAACAACTTTCCGCTAAGCATTCCCACGGAGGAAGTCTTGCCAGTCCATCTCTTTCTTGCCGGCGGGGATAATACGGGTAGGTATAAACTGACCATCGATAATCTTTGCATTCTTAATGACTACTCGAATTTCTTTACCCATTTTGGTGGTAAACAAGATGTATGCTCCCGGCCAGTTGCTGTAGGTTAGGACTTTTTTCAAATTTTTCTCTGGATTATCTGTAAGCTTTATAAGCCCGTCCTCTTTCTTAATCATTTTTATATAAGTAGCTTTCTCATGGTCTTGAGGTATTTCTGTCAAACATCCGATGTTTGACAAGGTGGTGGACAGAAGCTTGCCCCCGGCTCGACCAAGCTTCTCTTCTACAATCGCATAATGATCTGGGAATGGATTAATTTCGACAGGCTCCTGGGCCACGATGGGTCCGTGATCCATCTTCTCATCCATACGGATGATGGTGACACCTGGGTTACCGAGACCTAAAATTGTTCCCTGTATCGGAGCTGGGCCACGTAGTACGGGCAGAAGCGATGGATGCACATTCAAAGTCTTAAACTTCGGCATCTCACTATGTTCTTTTGGCAAAATCTTTCCAAACGAAGCTACTATAAAGACATCGGCATTGAGCTCTCGTAGCTTCTCCATAGGCGGGTCTTCTTTTGCAGAACTGATATTCAAGACGGTAGAGAATCCGGCTTTCTCTTTCTATTCTTAAACATATTTAGAAAATTGAGAACTGCCGAAGAAAACAATTTTAAGAGCGTTATTTTCCATCTGGTTTTTCCGGTGGCAAATCGCGTAAGTTCTTTGCTTTGTCTATAAAGAGAATACCATCGAGATGGTCTATCTCGTGTTGGAAAATCTGGGCTCATGGCCCAGATT
>JANLIM010000043.1 GCA_024654145.1 Candidatus Zambryskiibacteriota bacterium
GTGCTTTAAAACCATGCCGTTGGTCAAATAATTATATGCGGGCATGTCTTTATTGAGAAACCTCTCATAATTGCCCATATCTTGGTCAGTCTCAAGCCCTGAGTCCAGCACAAAAACTTCGCCGTGTTCGACAGGATTCATGGTTCCGGCATCAACATTTAAATAAGGATCGGCCTTGATAAGGCTGACTTTGAACCCCTTTGATTGGAGAATAACGCCGATAGAAGAGGTGGCGATGCCTTTGCCTACTCCGCTCATAACCCCACCCATGATGAAAATATATTTAGGAGGCTTGGCGCTCTTATTCATTTTCTGATTCTAGCACGAGGGTGACCGAGAACCCTTTGGGGATAACCGACTATTCGCCAAAGAGACCTAGGAATTTCTCTGGGTCAATAGAGATACCCCCGATTCTCACTGTCAGATGGAGGTGCGGGCCAAAAACGTATCCAGTCTCTCCTGTCTTGCCTATAATCTCTCCTTTGTCCACTTTTTGGCCGAGCTTTACTCCAATTTCCGAAAGATGCATATATACAGTATGAAGGCCAAGCCCATGGTCGATGATAATGGTATTGCCGTAATTTCTGAGATTCCTTGTGAACTGCACAGTGCCTGAGTTCATAGCATAAACTGGAGTACCTATGACAGCACGGAAGTCAGTGCCTTTATGGCTAATAGTCGAAGCTCCTGTAATGCGCGAATAGCCGTATGTGTCGGTAACCACGATTGGCGGATTTAGAGGTAAGCGAAAGGGTCCATCCCACAACTTGGTATCTGCAGAAGATACAGCACTTATAAGCGCTCCTTCTTGGACCAATGTGCTAATAAGCTCTCTCTCACTTTCAGTAGTATTGCCGCCAAGTTTCTCAGGAATACCTAAAGGTGCTTGAGCAATCTCGCGCGGTGAGATTACAAGCTTCTCCTCCAATTTTGTGCCGTCGGAAAGATTTAATTCCAAAGAATATGTCCCAGGGCTCATTCTAAGGTCAATACCGATAAGAGCCGACGCCCGCCCCTCGTAATTAAACACGCCCACACGCTTCCTATTAAAAATAAGAGAACTAACTGTAGTAGTTGCCAGTCCTTTTATGGTAATGAGAGCTGGGTCACCCTGTCTGATTTCTAAAGGCGATACTACGACTTCTAGAGCTTCACCCACGACCTCCTCTTGATTCTCGGTAAAAGGGATATTGGAAACCTTAGATGTTCTCTGAAGATTCCATACAATAAACCCAGCTATTAAACTGAGTACCAGAACCCTAATAATGTATATAAATACTTTACTTTGCATCTAATATAAGACGAGCAAGAATGCTAATTCAAAAGTTTGGCCATAATAACAAGATCGTCATAGCTATCTTCTGACTCTACTGCATGCCGCTTCACTCCTTCTATCTCATAACCCAGTCTCTTATAAAGTTTGATTGCGCCGGTATTTCTAGAAAAAACTTCAAGCTCAATCCTCTTAACAGCTCTCAATTTTGCATAATTCTCCAGTTCCTTAAATAAAAGTGTTCCAATCCCCTGGCCACGATTCTCTGCACTTACAGCAGTACTTACAATATAAATATTTTCTCGCTGTTTTCGCTGTCGGCCTAGTACTAAACTCAAATATCCTACCAAAGCACCCTCGCGAGTAGCAACAAATGTCCTCATCCTATGCCTATGCCAGATAGCTTTAAGAAAGAAATGGAGGAGAGAATCAACTGTCGCCATATCTCCCGAAGCGTAGTAATCATTTCTTGACCTAAATTTTAAAAGCTTAGGTATTTCGTGAAATCTCAGTGGTCTGATTTCAACTTCATCTGGAATAGTCATTGAGTTAATAATAGCAGATTCAAAGATACTTAAATGCAAAGTTTTGCAATAAAACACAAAGCACTCCATATGGAGTGCTTTATGTTTTAGAGTGGTTAGCTTGTTTACTGGAAGATGTTTGCTCTTATTTCTAGTCCTCGTCCACGACCGTCGTTCTCTTCTTCACTATCATCATCTTCATCTTTGTCTTCATTTTCATCATCCTCATCTTCTTCATCAGAGTCTGATTCAATTTTGCTCTTTATGTTAATAAGCCCGTTATCCTTAAGCTCAATACGAATGCGATTATCTTCTTCTCGTACTTCAATACGGCTTTTATTGCCGTTGGTATTAATCTCAATTTTATCTCCGCCAATCTCTCTCTTTAGGCGAAGTTTGAAATCCTCATTGTTTTTAACAGTAGCCTTTACTCCATCCGTATTTACTAGAGTTTCAAGCTTTTCTATTACCGTCTGGATGCGAGCCTGAGCTTCTAAGTTGCCGGAAGCCTCCAGGTCAGCTGATATTTTAGATAAATATGAGAGAGCTACGTTAACTCCTGCACCCACCTGCTGGTCCTTACGGCTCAAAGTAGTGGTGGCTGTTGTAGTTGCTGCTTGCCCTGAGCTTGTCGAACGGGTAGTAGAAGCAGATGCCTTGAGGCGAGCATCCGTCACTAATGCCTGAACTTCACTTAAGCGTTCTTCTGCGAATTTAGCTTTAAGGTCAGCAGCTCTTACTTTACCAGCAAAAGCAATACGAACCTCTTCTGTGGCACGGTCTATGCCGAATAGTAAATCTCCAGGCCTCGAGTTGTCCGCCATTGCGGCTGTGCCGCCCACACCGAGAAACATTACTGTTGCGATCATTAAGGGAATCATAGGCTTAAATTTAATATTAGTTGGTAAGTACCAAGGTGAGGGCACCGGCTTTTCAATAGTCGAAACAATACGTTGCCAGACTATATCTTTTTCAGAAGAAGTAAGGCCGCGAATGTGGCGTTTGTCCAAAAGATCTTCAATTTTTTTATTACTATTTTTCATATCCTAGAAGTTCTTTTAGTTTCGCAAGTGCACGATGGTGGCGCACTTTAACAGCACTTTCACCTTTATCTAGAAGCTTGGCAATCTCGGGAAAAGACAGCCCGGAGTAGTATCTTAACTTTATCAGTTCTTGGTCTTCTTTGTTTAATTTACCAAGAGCTTGGAATAAGACTGCAATCTCTCCAGCTAAGGATTCATCTGTGTTTGAAGGATCGTTATCCATCTCGTCAAGCGAAACGGTCAGCGGTCTAAACCGGTAGAGTTTAGCAAGCTTGCGTCTTGCGATAACGAAAAGGAACCCCATAAACTCTCCGTCTGAAGAGTAGATGAATCCACTCTTCTCAAAGGCTTTCCAGAGGTCTAAGAACACTTCTTGGAGGATATCATGCGCATCATCCCTTGTGGCGACTCTTACTCTAATAAAGCGGAATAGATCATCAGAGAATCGGTCGTACAGAGTTTGGAATGCGATAACATTACCATGAATGCTCTCCCGAATCAGAATTTCCGTAGATTGTCCTTTTTCCATTAATTGCTAGCTTCTACTTAGTCAATGACCTGAGTATACCTTATGGTTACATTGACAGAAAGTAGAAAATGTCTTAAAGCTCAAAGAACCGTTTAGAGCAGCCGTTTTGATTCAGTTTGGTTTTCCTCTAATTAGCCTTTGCTTCCAAAACTATCATCATCTTCATCCGACCCTTCTAAAGGATCAAACCCTTCATCAGAACCTCCAATACCAGTGAAGTCAGTGGTGGTTGTATTCTCGTCATTTTCACGGACGAGGTTGCCATCCCCTCTATTAAAGAGCCAGAAACCGCCTACTATCAAAAGCAAGACTACCAGTACTGTTGTAATTGTTTTTCCCATAAATATGTAAACGGATTAGAAGCTCTTTCCTAACAGCTGTTGAGTTTAAAAAGCTTTAAAACTAGACTTTGATTTAAATATTCTGTGGAAGCCAGTCAATCATCCTTTTGCGATGCTGGTCGAGGGACCATGAGCCATTGGCTTTAAAAAGAGAAGTGTGAGCTTCCTTGAACCTTTCAAGAATCTTTAAAGAAACCTTGGGGTAACCTTCTGGAATATTCTTGTTATAACTCTCTAAAAATTCAGCATCCGAGAGAGGAATTTCATTTAGCATAATCTGCCCTGGGACTTTTTTCATAACCATATGATACCACGAATCAATTAATATTTCAATCATCCTTCTTAAATCCTAACCGGACCTGAATTTTAATTCGGAATATAACATTTCTAGCGATCGCTAGAAATGTTATATTACAGTATATGAGTTTGACGAAGGAAATATTGAGAATTACCGCACGTTATCATCCTATTGGTTACAGCCAGCTTTTTGAATACTTATACAACGAAACAGTTTATGGTAAGAAATTGAATGAGAATTCCGTTCGCGCAATTGTTAAGAGAATGGAAAAGAATGGTTTGATCAAAAAGAACGGTAAAAAATGGTTACTCACAGTAAACGGTGGAAATAACTTGGAAAAAAGGCACTTAGTTATTAAAAAGTTTTTAAACCCGAAAGATGTCATGATCAACAGACAAAAAGAGAAAAAACTTATTATCATTTTTGACATTCCAGAAAAGAAAAAGAAATACCGCGAGTGGTTGAGAACTGAGTTAATTGGCTACGGATTCAGTCTTGTGCAGAAAAGTGTCTGGTTCGGACCGCCTTTACCAAAAGAATTTGTAGAATATTTGGGTGAAGCGGGACTTCTAAAATACGTAAAGTTCTTTAAAGCTTCTGAGAGAGATTTAATTTAAAATCTAACAAATTAAGCGATCGCTACAAATGTTAGATTTTAAATTAAATAAAGCAAATAAAGCAAAAGCTTCTTCCACTAAGCACTTTTTATCTCCATAAACTTAAGTACGGTAACGATATCAGAAGTAATACATCAATCTTTAAAATAACGTACTTTTAAACCGAGAACTACTTGGCCAAGTCGAGAGTCTCGTCTATCCTGATTCTCTTCACGAACTCAGGCACGTGGCTAACCAGAACCATGGCTCCCTCATACTTATCGAGCGCTTCTGCTATGACAGGTAGATGACGGAAGTTGATGTGATTGGTCGGCTCATCGAGGATAAGTAAGCCAGGCTTTTGCAGTACGAGTCGAGCGAATGCTACTAAGCCTTTCTGGCCTTCTGAGAGACCTCCAATTTTACTCTTGATAACATCGGCATGGATGAGAAATCCCGCCGCAACGGAGCGCATACCTTCCTCACTCTTCTTATCCATCACAGACATGAGAGATTCGTAAACTGTTTCATCAAAGTTGAGGGTTGAAAAGTCTTGACGGTAATAGCCGACCGTTATTCCAGGAATAATTGTTAGACCTTTTTCCTCTCCTTTCGACAGTGACTCAAGAAGCGTACTTTTGCCTATACCATTGGGACCTTTGAGGAACAAATGTTGCTTCTTGCGTAGCGCTATGTTCGCTTTTCTTTTTATCGGCTTGTAAGTCTTAAGATTAAGAGTGGTGAATTCCTTGATAGTAAGAATATCTCCATTGATATCTTCCTGTGCTGGAATGATAAACGGCCGGATTGTTTTATCCTCTTTTCGTGTCTCAACCATAGCGTCTTCTAACTCTTCGGCTTTGTCACGCATACGTCGAGCTACTAGACGCATCTGACCTCCTTTGTTAGCAAAGAAATTGGACTTATCCTTGTTGGCTTGTATTTCTTTTTCTAACTGAGCATTTTTTCTCCTTTCCTTCTCCACTCTGAGAGCAATCTGATCCACTACATCAAAATAGTTCCCGACATATTGCTCTACTTTCTTTGTAAAAACATCTAAATACAAAACACCGTCAGTAAATGAGTTAAGGAATTCTGCATCGTGAGAAATAACTATGACTGTCTTTTTGTAATCCTTAAGAAACTCTGTGAGATGTTCAATGCCCGCTTTGTCCAAATTGTTTGTCGGTTCATCAAGAAGTAACAAACCTGGATCTTGTATAAGTGCTGAAGCTAGAAGAAGACGTGCTTGCTGACCTCCAGAGAACGAGTTTATGACCCTGTCATGTATCTTTGTGTGTCCTTTAAGATTTACAACTTCGAGCACCTCATCGATTCTTGGATCAATGTCATAAATCTTCTCTTCAAACATTTTTTCAAAAAATTCCCTGACTGTCAGTACTAAGTCTGATCTCGGAATTACCTGACGAGAAAGAGCTACGGAGAGGTTGTGGACCACGTGCACATTACCTGTGTCAGGTTTGATAGCTCTAGTAATCATTCCGAAGATAGTGCTTTTCCCGGCACCATTCTGCCCCATAATCGTAATTTTCGAGTTTTCCCGCACAGTAAAACACGCCTCATCTAGGATAGGTTTGTCCTGGTCATACTCGAAACTGACATCCTCAAAGCGAAGAATAACGCCATCTTTTGACATAGTCCGAGATTCTAACACAAATCCTTAAAATTCGAGGATACACTAACTCATGTTGGAGTTTACTCGTTGACCGTAAGAGTGCCTGTCATGCCCATAGCTCTGTGATTACCTATCGAGCAGTAGTACTCGAAGGTGCCTGATTCATCGGCTATAAACTCAATAGTCTCGCTTTCGCCAGTTTGAAGAATCTGCGTACGAACATCGTATCCTTCGACAACAAGGTCATGAGTGCCTACGGTATTAGTAAGAGTGATTCTCACTCTCTCACCTTTATTTACCTCTATTTCCGAATCACTAAAAGAGAAGTTACTTGCGTTTATAGTAAACTCTCTTGTGGCAAGTTCAGTTCCCCCTGCTTCCGAGTTGTTCTCCTCCTGGTTTACTTGTGGTACTACTGCCTCATCTCGATCCATCCACGTCCATATTCCCCAGACGACCAATGCCACGATGATGACTCCGATAACTGTTTTCATGGTTTATAATAAATTAATGTCTAAACACCTTGTAATAATCTTTGCGACCCTTGCTGTTATTGTACCCATTTTCTTCCGTATAAGAAACGTACCATGGAACCCTTCCCTACTTACTGATGGAAATGCTCTCTTGGCCTACCTTTTCCCCTTTTTCGGGCTTCTAGCTTTTACTCTACTTTGGCTCCATGCTATGAGCGGTGTCTTTGAAGAGTGGCTTAGGGAGAAATTTGAGTTTGATAAATTTGTGCATTGGACGGCTATTATCATTCTCGTTTCTATGATTCTCCACGTTCTTATGCTCCTCGTGATCACCCGCTTTAATATTTCGTCCCTTTTTGAACACAACCCCGCAGCTATTTTTTTAGGTATTGTTGGGTTTGTCTTACTTCTTACTTATGATGTGGGGAAAATATTTAGAAGTCGAGAATTTTTTGTCCGACATTGGGATAAGACTCTTGTTGTCAGCACGATAGGATTCATTTTTATATTCTTCCACTCTCTTATGATTGGAAGCGACCTCCAGCAGGGCTTTATGAGATGGCTGTGGATCTTCTATGGAGTTACGGCAATTTTGGCTACGATCTATACCTACGGGATCAAGAGATTTACTAAACGATCGTCTCACTGAGCCCTAAAGAACCAAGAAAGACTTTAAGCTCATCCCTTTCTATGTTTCTAGTTTCATTTTCCTTCAGGCTATCGATTTCGATATTCATCACTCTCACTCTTTTGAGAGTATCCACTTCCTGAAAAAGTGCGGCACACATGCGCCTAATTTGGCGGTTTTTGCCTTCTGTAAGGATGATTTTAAATTTCTTCTCGCCTAGAATTTCTACTTTGCATGGCCGAGTAAGCTCCTCTCCAATTCTCACTCCAGACTCCATCTTTTGTTTGAAACTCGCACGTAACTTGTCTTTAGTAGTTACCACATATTCCTTTTCATGATATGAATTTGGGCTCAGGAGCCTCTCGGTTATGCGACCATCATTTGTGAGTATGATAAGCCCACTAGAATCTTTGTCTAATCTACCTACTGGGAAAACACCTTTTGTAGCAACCTTGCCCGTTATTTCTTCCTCGTTTTCATCTGCAGAGTGAGTAACAACTCCACGAGGTTTATTGTAGGCGAGATAAATAAGTTTCTTTTTCTTACCGGCGCGGTAGCGTACCTCAACTTTATCTCCCTCGTTTACCTTCTCTCCCAACTTTGCCAGTCTCCCGTTTATAAAAACAGTGCCCTGCGAGACAAGCTCGTCTGCGCCCCTCCTGGTAGAGTGCTTTTCTTCCGCCAGGTATTTATTGATCCTTATTGGGAATTTCCTTTCTATCGCGCGAGTATAACACGATAAATAGGTTATAATTAATCTATAAAACTAATTTAAATTTATGGCCAAAGGAAATAACAGACAGCAAAAGAATAAAAAGAAACCTAAGAAAGCAAAGGAGGATAAAAAGAAATAAGACGAATTAGTTAACTTTATCCGCAAAAACAACCAATCTTTTCAAGGAACTTCTGGCAATATCATTCCACTCACCTGTACAAGTTATGAGATTAAGATGTGCTAATCCGTCGCTTGAGTTAAAGATCTCATACGCATCGTCATTGTATCCATACTCCCTAATGTCTCTCACAACAAAGGTAGTTGTGGTGCCATCACTCCCTTCTACATAAATTTTGTCCCCTACTTTCACATTACCTAGATTGTCGAAAATTGCAGGTATATTGTCTCTCCATCCAGAGTGTCCATCTATAACAGCACTTCCCACTTCTCCGGGCTTTACTCCGTACTTGTACCACCCTGCATTATCTGGCCCGGCCGGCGCATCCATGTTCCCACTTGAGGTAAGACCCACCTGTTCTACGTGAGCATCCACTCCTATACTTGGGATTCTTAGTCGTTTAGGTCCAGCTTGAGTTACTTGAGGTTGTGTCTTCTGCACAGTGGTCACTGTTGCAGACTGTGCAGCAGCCGCTAGAACTACAGGCGCAGCAGTTTTTGCCACCACTTTTTCCTCTTCAACCTCCAGCTCTTCTACAGGTAATTCGGATTCTATTGAAACTACAGCATTATTAACCTCAGCTTGCTCCTTACTATCAGAATAGAAAGTAGACACAGAATAGGCCGCAATTGCCAGTAAAGTAACTGCAATAATAATTTTAAGTTTGGAGGAAAGTACACTATTCATACCTAAGTTCAATTTTATCGCCGTCATTCATCTGATAGCTCCCTAGCTCTGTATTCGCAACACCATTCACCGTCATTACGACGTTCGCTCCGAGCGAATTTATATCTTTTCCCCAGCTATCGAAGAATTTACCAAGAGTTGTGTCACCATTCCGAACTATACCGCCAAACTCAAGATGAATAATTCCATCTACTGCATCGTCGTGAGTGTGGATGGGAGACATGCCCATTGGCAAAGAAGAGTATTGTCCGCCAATACCAACATTAGCAGGAATCTTCTGCTCTTCTCCACCAATATACACCTTAAGAATAGGGTGCCAGTGCAAACCACTTTGTGAAATTATTTCTGGATCTTGAGATTGCATAGTTTTAGACCACCAAATACTTCCACCCAGTAAAACTGCTATAACTCCTGCCCCAATTAATATGTTTTTCATAGTTGGGCTTTATTATAACAAATAACGATAGTAAAATACTCACATGGCTTACCCAGAATTCACACTAGAAAGACACGTATAGAATTGAATTAATGGGGTCAGGTACCTTTTTTAGATATCTTAGTCATAGTTAAATTATAACTTAATGGTACCTGACCCCATTTTCCCCACCTAACATTTTCGCCTTATTGTGGGAATCTAAGCAATCTGGCTCTTAGGCCTATATTCCATTAAATCTTGCTTTTCAGTCTTGCCATTTTCCCTAAACCCCAGATTTTTATAGAAAGAAATAGCACGTTTATTAGCATGATGGACTTCAAGAGTAATAGGGATTCTCGTGGTTTCAGATTCAGCAATAAGATCTTTTAAAATTGCAGTTCCAATACCCTTACCTTGAAATTCAGGCAGGATCTGAATTCCACCAATGTAGATAGAGTTTGGAGATCTTACAATTCTTAAGCGTCCAACATCCTTTCCTGCAAACTGGATGACCTGTATTTTCTCCGGTTCGAACTTCTTCAGATATTCTGCAAACTCTTTATCGTAATCAAGGGCAGTTCTGGAAATCGAGGAGGTTGGCTTCATGGCCTCGATCTTTACATGGAAAAGAAACTTTGCGTCTTTCGCTTCCGATGTTCTTAATGTGTATTTTGAATTCATGATTGTATGTTTCTCGGAGTCCGAACCTATCTCACGTTTGCTGACCGTCTGCTTGCCATGCCGTAGCTTTATGCGGAGGATGGGTGCGAAGTTGGAACCTTTTACTCTTGACGTTTATAGTTTTGTAATTATTTCATCCATTATCTAATACCTGTGTCGCAAGAAACGGTTGTGACTGTATAGGAGTTAGCTCTCACTTCAATAACCTCACCTTTAGCACAAGAAGGCATGATGGGACCACCTGGTGCGGAGCGGATAAGATAATAGCCTGGAGAGACAGCAATGCTAAATTTTCCTTGAGCATCGGAACTAAACGATTTCACAATACTCACTCCATCTGCGGTAGTCAGGACTAGATTAGTTTTAAATGGCTTGTCATCACACTCTGAATCTGGTGGATCTTGTACTACTGGGCAGGTAGGTCCAAGCATGACAATGCCTCTCACACCGCTACCAGATGCAGGTGTTGGACAAACGAACTCACACTTGGGTCCACTGCGGCCGACATATGAGCCGTCCGGGCACTGCATGGCATCCATAGTACAGGTGACGGGACTACCTCCATTTCCGCCTCCAGTATTATTCGGTGGAATGATAGGGTCAGAGATTCCTCTGATGAAGTTTCTCCCATCTGGGGTTCTACACTGCTCTGGGTAGGATTCCATAATGGGATAGCCTGCGTCTCTGCACTCCCCAAATGTCGTGATCACTACTACGGGAGCTACTGCTTTATCCTTAGCCCCATAATAAAGCCCAGCAGAAGCCAAAGCTAACACAAGAAGAAGGATAGCTATTCTAAGCTTGTTTGTCATACCCATATTGTATCACTCTGTAATTGACGAGCTGGCCGTCTGGTGCGAAGTTGGAACCTTTTTAACTCAGGAACTTAAGTAGGTAACCACCTCCTCCACCTTCTTATTAAAATCTCCATCCATATTAAAGGTAGGCATATTAAGCTCCCCTGCTTCCTTTAGAGTCCTGCTTCCAAAAACACTTATCGACCTTGCTACTTTAGAAAAGATTGTCTGGTCTTCCGTATTTTTAAGAAGCCAATCTCCTGGATCTACATTTTTCTTTATGCCTGATTCTACATCTTCTTCATCCTGTTTATATAAAAAAACGGGCTTGATGCTTTTTTTAACATCTTCATCTAGTTCAGATAATAGCTGCGGAGTAATTTGGTAACCCTCCAAAATAAAATCTTGTTCATCATGAGCGGCATATTTTATAAAAGCCTTCAATCCTGGCCAGATAGATTGAGCTTGGGTGTAATAGAACTCGGTAATTTCTTCTGGCGAATAGTTCGTGTATCTAAAATCATTAGAGGGATTCTTATCACGAATTGCACTCAATGGAAATTTAGCATCCAATTCATCCTCTGAAATATACTGAAACACCACAGCACCTAGGTAGTCCGCAGGAAACCAGGGAATACTAGTTTTTTGAGTTAAAGCTCTAGCAACTCTAGTTTTTCCACAACGAGGTGAACCTCCAATCAGATAAATCATATATAGACTATATCAAATTTACGAGCTGGCTACTCAAGTGCGAAGTTGGAAACATTAAAACAGAAAACCCGCCACCGATACAGCTGACAGAGGATTCCTGTCGCTGACCAGTGACGGGTGTGGCTAGAGCCATTTTAAGACTAAGCCTTAACCTTAATCTCGACAGTAAAGAGTCGCAGAATATCCACAACTCCCTGAAACGACATGCCGAGTAGAAAGATTACGTAAACAGCGAGAGTGGTGTAGCCAATTGCCTGCCCCGGCGATATAGCCCCACTCAAGCACTGTGCCGCCCACCAGCCCGCCATCATTCCCATGACCAACACCGACATCCTAGAGCACGACTTGGTGCCGTACATGTGGAGCATTCTATTTACTGTCATGTAAATCTTCCTTCCTTTCCTTCTATATTATTAGAACATTAAGTAGACATTGTCAAGTGTTGCTGGCCGTGTGGTGCGAAGTTAGAACCTATTTCATAAAAAATAGGCTATAGATTAATAAGAAAAGTCTCGTCAGGTAACGGCCTAATAAGACCTTTCCTAACGAGACTATTAACGTCGCGTTTAAATCTGCACGTAGGCGCCTTGCAAATCACTCTTAAGGGCAAAAAGTTCTCGCCCGCGTAGTGATACCTCCACTACCTCATATTCCTTGCTGAAACTGTGGAGGGTTACCTTCTCACTCCTCGACTTGCCCAAATCGAGAACGGTTCCCACAGCAAAAGTATCCGCCAGCACGAAATTGTTTCCCGTTCTCTGAACCAATACGTCAAGTTGCTTTGTCAGCCGAATCCGCATTCACCCTCCTCGAACGCTCCAAACTCATTCTTGATAAGATTACGGTAATGTTCTAGGTATTTTTATATAACTTATTGAAATATTCGTCAACTCTAGCTGGCCGTGTGGTGCGAAGTTGGAACCGTTTTGAATCAAATTCATACAAAATGAAAGGGCTGGCGAAGGGTTCGCGTTTCCGCCAACCCTTCCACCAGCCCCACTACTTCCGTCGCTTCCTTCCGAAGAAATCCGGTCCCTGCACGATCGCTTCGCCGATCTTCTTCATGACCTTGTCAGTCGAACGACGGATATCTGCTGGAACATCATGCTCGCCCTCAATGTGATCCCACTGCAACAGACGAGGAGAGCTGAGTTCAGACTCAAACTCGACGGTGAGATCGTCGGCCAGTTTTTGCGGGCCCGGCAAGCCGATGAGGCCCGCCGTATTCCGGCACCGGTAGTATCGATCAAATCCGGTACCTTCAATGCGCCAGCGAGCATACATCACCCGCTCTGCATTAAGAAGGCTGCGAATCCAACCGCTTCCTACAAATGCCAGCCGCCATTCCGTGTGAGAAACGCCCCCGCGAGCCCAAGGGTGCTCAGAGAGTCCGCCGCCAGTAACCCGAAAAAATTCAGACTCAGCATCGACTTTTTTGAGAAACTGCTGAGTCTCCTGGATTACCTCATCGGTCGAAGTTACGCCGAGCGCAAATTAACCGAAGTGCTGATAGAAACAAGCAACTTGCATGATTCTGTCCTCTTCAGACCCCACAACAGGGTCGGACATGGTATCGCCACAACAGCGAACCTCTATTTAGAGAATACAATATAAAAATATATGCGTCAAGTTAGCTGGCCGTCTGCGTCGCCATGCCGAAGCTTTATGCGGAGGGTGAGTGCGAAATTGGAACTATTTTAAGCTCAATTTCTTAGGCCTATATTCCATTAAAAATTGCTTTTCAGTCTTTCCAGTTTCTTGGAAGCCAAGATTTTTGTAGAAAGAAATAGCCTGCTCATTAATGTAATGAACTTCAAGAGTAATGGGGGTTCCTGTGGTTTCAGATTCCACAATAAGGTCTTTAACAATTGCTGTTCCAATTCCCCTACCTTGAAATTCGGGTAAGATTTGAATCCCACCAATAGAGATAGATTCTGGAGACCTTACAATTCTCAAGCGCCCAATATCCTTTCCCTCA
>JANLIM010000053.1 GCA_024654145.1 Candidatus Zambryskiibacteriota bacterium
TATTTCCAAAGAAACGTCTAAGAATGATCCAAACGTGGAAGTTTCTGTAGTGAGGCTCCGTAATTCAGGCAGGGCAGTAATCTTTACGGATTTGGTGCGTGGAGAAATTAGTTTTGATACGACTGAATTAGGGGATTTTGTTATTGCAAAAAGTATGGACGAGCCGCTGTACCACTTGGCGGTTGTTTTCGATGACGCAGATGCGGGTGTCACACACGTCATCCGCGGCGAGGATCATATTTCTAATACGGCCAGGCAAATTTTAATACAAGAGGCGCTTGGAGTAGAAAGACCAGCATACGCTCACATACCGCTTATCCTTGCTTCTGACCGATCCAAGCTTTCTAAAAGACACGGAGCTACCGCAGTTACAGATTACAGAGATCAAGGCTATCTTCCACAAGCAATGGTCAATTATCTTGCTCTCTTGGGCTGGAACCCTGGTACGGAACAGGAGATCTTTACTATGGAGGAACTTATTGAACAGTTTGATTTGAATAAGATTCAAAAAGGGGGAGCTATCTTTGATCAGAAAAAACTGGATTGGGTGCAAAAGGAGCATATTAAACTTCTGCCTCCGGAAGAACAGAAGGAGATTATCAGGAAGGGGATTGAGAATGAGCCTTATATGATAGGAGAGCCTGAGCTCGACAGTGAAAAGCTCGTTTGGAAAAAAGCCTCAAAAGAAGAAACTATCCAGCATTTAGAAGAAGCAAAGAAAATTATTACTGGAGATGGAGATCTTATGGAATATGCTGAAAGGGTAGGGAAGGGCAACGTTTTATGGCCTGTACGTTATGCTCTGACGGGCGCAGAAGCTTCTCCAGACCCGTTTACCATGCTGGAATTTTTAGGAAAAGAGAAGTCCCTTACGAGGCTCGAAAAGGCTATAATAGCTTTAAGAGATGCGAGCTAGATTTAAGATTAATGATTTAAGATTTAAGAATGGTGCATTTGTCATCATTCTTATTCTTACTACCTTAATCCTACTTCCTACTACCACTTTTGCGGTCGACCCTAATCAACTCTCAGTTCAGATAGAAGCTATCCGCCGGGATAGGGAAGCCCTTGTGGTTGAGCAGAGGCGTTTGCAGGCAGAGCTTGAAGCTGTCAATCGTGAGACCCAGACTCTCGGCTCAGCTGTGAAGTCACTGGATGCAACGAGGAGAAAGCTTGCTGCAGACATTAGCATCACTAATTCCAAGATTAGCTCCACCGATCTCAACATTAGGATGCTCGAGACGACCATGGAGGAGAAGGAGTCTCAGATTAATACACATGAGAAAGCCATTGGACTTGCCATACAGACCATCTACCACCATGACTCTCGACCTCTTTGGCTTGGGATGCTTTCCTCTAGCAGTTTCTCGGATGTGTGGAGAGACAGGACGCAGTTGGAGGGACTGGCTCTCGACCTGCAGTCCGAAGTCGAGAGCTTGCGCCAGACCAAATCCATTTTAAATAAGGAGAAGCAGATGAAGGAGGAAGCGAAGAAAGAGATTGTAAACCTCCAGGGAGAGCTAGCCGGGCAGAAAAGCGTAGTAGAGGAAAGTAAAAGAGCCAAGGAACGCTTGCTATCCGAAACCCAAGCCAAGGAAGCGGCGTATCAAAGAATGCTTACTGATAACCTTGCTCGACAGAAGCAGTTCGAAGAAGACCTTTTCAAACTCGAGTCGGAGCTTAAGATTATTCTTGACCCGACTCTCATTCCACAAGCTCGCCCTGGCGTGCTCTCTTGGCCTTTGGATAAAATTTATATCACTCAACGCTTTGGCAAGACTTCTGCATCAGGACGACTGTATGCTTCTGGAACACATAACGGGGTGGACTTCCGTGCTGCCCAGGGTACGAGGGTAAAAGCTGTGCTCGGGGGTGTTGTAGAAGGCACTGGCAACACAGATGAGCAGAAGGGTTGCGGATCATATGGTCGCTGGGTACTTATTAAGCATGGCAATGGTCTTACAAGTGTGTATGCGCACCTTTCGGCAACTCTAGTGAATGCTGGGCAGAGCGTTACCACAGGGCAGGCCATAGGTTACTCGGGCGGTACACCTGGATACTTTGGCTCTGGATATTCTACAGGCCCCCATCTCCACCTTGGACTTTTTGCGAGCCAGGGAGTCTCAATACGCCAGTTTACTCAAAGTAGGGGATGCAAGCAGATGTACGTGCCTATTGCCGATGTGAAGGCCTATCTTGACCCTCTTGTTTATCTACCAGCAATATAGTTTAATAAGTTGTATAAGATGAATAAGTTTAATAAGGACAGGGGATTTATATCAACATTACTGCTTATTATTGTCGGCTTAGCTGCCTTGAAATATTTCTTTGACTGGTCTATCTTTGACGCCGCAGCATCGGAGCAGGGAATGGGAACAGTGGCTTATATCCGTGACGTCCTAAGCACCACCTGGACTTATATCGGCGCTCCGGTTATGTTTGTCTGGAACGAAGTAGTCAAACCCTTGTTTGAATTCGCCTTTACCGCCTTGAGGCAGATGATAGGAGAGGGGAGGACTAATCTCGGGCAGTAATCCGTCTATATAATCATGCAGGCTGTTAAGATTATCACTTTTTTTCTACTTGCGCCGATATACATACCGGCTTATATTTTGATGCACTTTACCTTCAAATGGTGGAGTAGTCTTTTAGGGGAATAATTTTATCTGAGTCCCCTACTGAGGTCCAAAAGAAAAGGGGAGTGAATACATGTTATGTATCCTCTCGACCGGACCCAAGGCGGTGGGGAGGTGGGGTCGCGCAAAAACTCAGCAGAGTTTTGTGTGTGACGTGGAGGATTAGAACTGAATAATCACAATTTGATAAATCTATCCACAGAAGCCATTTGCGCTACTTCTGAGTCTTTCCTATACTATAACTGAGTATTAGAGATATTATACTCAGTTATGCATATTGAGTTTTGCCCTATCTCCTCTCGTATATAATAGATTACAAGCCATATCCCCTCACCTATGACTAGCAAGAAGAATTTAAAAGAGAATACAGAAACTTTAAAGACCGCCACATTTACCGTCCTCCCCCACGTGCCTCATTTTCTAACATCAATTTTAGCGAACAATTATTCGCGCAAAACTTACGAGAGCTATAAACGCGACCTTCTGACCTTTGAACGCTTTTTGGCCCATGAGATGACCCAGATATCATTTAAAGAGGTTGATAAGCACGTTATTGAGCTCTTTAAGGCTCATCTTAACTCTGATGATCGTCAGACGGCACTTAATAAGAAAGCGACAGAGGGTCGTTTGAATAGCGGCTCTATAAACCGCATGCTTTCTTCTTTGCGCCGGTACTTTACGTACCTTATTGATATGGATTACGAATCGCCATTAGCACCGACTGCTATTAAACTTGTCCGCAAGGAAAAGAAACATGGTCAGGTAGCTGAGCTTAGTGAATTAATCACGCTCATTGAGTCGCCTATGAAGTTCGAGAAGAATAAGTTTGTCGCTCTAAGAAACCGCGCCATGCTTGAGACCTTGTTTGCCTCTGGCATGCGCATCTCAGAGCTTTTGGGTCTTAAGATAACTCAGCTCGATAAGAGTGGCAGAATATTCATCCAAGGCAAGGGCAAGAAGCAGAGGTTTATCTATCTTACGGAGAGGGCCAAGACTCATATAGACAATTACCTTAAGGAGCGTGCAGATGACTTCCCCTACCTCTTTATCCCCAATCGAGGTCTCAACAGCCAGGAAAAAATGAAGCACATATCCCCTAACTATCTCCAGATGAAGATTAAAAAGTATCGGGAGCTTTTGGGGATTAATGTCCCTACAAGCGCTCACTCGCTCCGCCATGGCTTTGCCACCTACTTGGCTGAACAAGGTGCCAACCCTGCAGCTATACAAATTCTCCTCGGCCACG
>JANLIM010000063.1 GCA_024654145.1 Candidatus Zambryskiibacteriota bacterium
GACCTTCTTCCATTTTTCCTCCTTTAGCCAGTCTATATATCTATAAAAGAAAATCAATCATTTCTTAATTTGGTGCGCCGGGTGAGCTTGGGATAGGGACCCAAGCGCAAGACCTTGAGCGCTGAAAGTGCGAAAGGTGTACAGCTTCTGTAAGAAGGGATTCGGTCAGGAATATTTTGCGAAATATGGTATTTTCCATTAGAATAGCCCAATCGCGTCCTCCTTCGCCAAGGCTTCGGCGGGACGAGAAATTGCGTCGGTCGGATAGCGGCTATTCCAGGAGACTGTAAATCTCCCGCCCATTGGGCATCAGTGGTTCGAGTCCACTCCGGCGCACAAAATTATTTTCTCCAATTTAAGCCTTATTTTGTAAGGTTATTTTAGTTCGAACCATACTATTGACAAGTCAAGTAGATTTAGGTTATAATATCAGCCAGAAAACGGTCTTTGGAAATTCAACTGTACGTAACCTTTAACGCTCTGAATGGAGGGCGCAATGCAGAAGTGTTTCATCGTACTGACCCTCATCGCCTCCCTCTTCCGAGCGGAGGTCGCCTACACAGGTGAACCGATGTGGATGCTCTGGGGCAACCCGGAGAATATCCACTACGACGCCGAGGCGCACGCATGGATCAACGACAACCCTTCGGGGGAAAACGTTTTCCGTGCGATGGATGCTTACGACATCGCCCGTGGAGGCGGACGAAAGTACAGCCTTCCCGAGCGAATTCCTGAAAAGAAGACGACTACAATCGTCTTCCGGATGGATACGGCGACGAAGCCCGAGCAGTTCTACGCTCAGATCTTCTTCGCCGGAGCAATTCAGCAATCGAAGCGACGGTTCGTTCTCGTCAACGTTGAGCAGACCATTTTGGACCTCACCGCGGCACGCGACAAGCAGTACCGTATGTGGCCCCACATGGGAATTCTCTACGTCGGGACAGCCGCACACGAGGAAGGTTGGGATGTTGTCTTGTGGGACGAACTTGTTCAAGGTCAATGCGACCTCGGCAAGCTCGTCGAACCAGGTGATGTTGTCGGCTTCAGCCTCGTCGTGACGGGAGTGGAACGTGGTGTCGAGTTGGCCAAGCAAGCAAAGTCTCTCGGGGCTTCGGCAGTAATCGCTGGAAACGATTCAGCGATCTTCCGGACAAACGAGATTCTCAGTTTGCCGAATCGGCCGATCGATGCGGTGTTCACGACCAATAGCCTGACGTCCGTTCGCAATTTCTTCCGTCTGTTCGGGACGACGAAGCTCGAAGAGCTTCAGATCCCGGGTGTGGCAGTAAGAAGTGACGGTACGGCACGGTCGAACGCTCAGCAAGTGCTTCTGTCGGAACTCAAGGCTCGCAAGAGTCTCGATCGACAAGGTGCTTTCGATGCTGAAGATGTCTTCGTTGTTCCGAAGTTTGATCTCTTTCCGAATTCGTACTGGCAAGAGGTTTGGTCGAATTACCGCGAGGTGTTCGGCCACAAATATCGGGACGGCGACGTTGTCAAAAACAGCATCGCGTTGTTCGCTCAGGGTTGTACCCGCACTCGTGGTACGGACGTTTGCAGCTACTGCACGATTGCAGGAGTTGCCGACATCCGTATTCCTTCGGAGGACTACCTTCGGCGTACGCTCGAAGCCTACGATCGTTTTGGGATCCGCGCGATCTACAACACGACCGATTCGGCCTACGAGATGCGTCCGCTTGTGCAGAAACTGCAGAAACTGGGAGCGTCTTTCGATTCTCTCCAGATCTACGGCAGAGCACAGGGTCTCGCACTCCAACCCGATCTCTTGGAAAACTGGCTGTCACTCGTTGACGGTCGGCTCCTGGTGAACGTCGGGATGGATTCGGGCGACGGCAGGATCCTCGCACAAGGCGTCGTGAAGTCTTCTCTCGGTAAGGGTTCGCGGATTGAGGAGAACTATGAGGCGGTGCGTAACATTCGCAAGAGTGGCGCGCATCTCCACTATTCCTTGATCTTCGGCTCGCCGGGCGAGACGAAAGATTCCTGTGAGCGGAGTATCGAATTCCTCGAGTGGACGACTGCAACACTTGGGCCGCAGCTCGATCTCATGGAAACGGATCTGTACTGGCTGAACTTCGGTTCACCGGTCAGTGACGTCTTCACGAGCTACGAGAAAGCTCAGGCACTTGCGTCGATTGCTGGGAAGGAGATTTCGAGGGAGGAGTGGTATCAAGGCTTCGGTAGGCACGCGACGGAACTCGTTGTTCCGTTCAGCGCCGAAGAAGCGTGGTATCGCCACTTCACGAACATTGATGTCGAAACGGCGCAGGAATACAACCAGCGCTGTACCGAAATCATGGCTCGTCACACAGGAGCGATTACGGGACGGGCGTACAAGCCAACCGAGCGGAAGGGATAACCCAGTCTCTCGGGCAACACAGGGGCGTCGAGCCAAAAACTCGGCGCCCTTTTACTTTACCTTTTCAGCCCAAAAGCTAAGATCAGGCACATAAGGACTAGGGCTAGCCTTCATCAATTCAGTTCTAACGTCCTCTATTACGTTGCACACTCAACTTGCAAAATACGGTAAATGCGGTAATCTAATAGCCTATGTCACAGGATCATCTCATAAAGCTCGTCTCTGTAGGGGACAAAACAGGCGCCGGAAAGGGGCATACTTATTATTCTCGCAAGAACAGGAAGTCGGTCGAAAGAAAGTTAGAGTTTAAGAAATATAATCCGGTCATCCGCAAACATACGGTCTATAAAGAAAAGAAGGCCTAGTAAATAAAATCCGCCGAAAGGCGGATTTTATTATGGATTCCAAATGCGGGCGATCGAGGAATCGAACCCCGGCCAGTGCTTTTGGAGAGCGCTGTTCTACCACTAAACTAATCGCCCAATACCGAGTTATCGTAGCATATTCTGAGCGTGCATTTCTATCCCTTTATATTCCTCTGGCTTAAACCCTTCGACTGCGCTCAGGGTAAACCACTCAATTTTTTTGTTGCGTTTAAACCATGTCATCTGACGACGAGAATACTGTCGTGTGGCAATATTTAACTTTTCTCCCATTTCTTCCTTACCCATTTCTCCCTTTAAATACATGGCGAGGAATTTGTATTCCAGTCCTAGGTCTTCCATGCGTTTATATGTAAGGCCTTTTTTATGAAGTTTCTTGGCTTCAGTTATCATACCCGGCAGACGTTTCGTGAGTCTTGCTAAAATTCTTCCCTCTAGATTTTTAGGCTTAATTCCTATGTATACAAATTTGTAAGGTGTCGACCTGGCAGGTTGACGCTTTGGCACTTTGCCTAGGGTTTCTACAATTTCTAAAGCTCGAATCAAGCGTACTTTGTTGTGCTTATCTATTGTTCTGGCTCGCACAGGGTCTTTTTTCCCCAACATCTCAAAAAGCTTTTCTTTACTTAACTTACCCAATTTACTCCTTAGCAATTTACTTGGTGGTACTTCAGGTAGGGAAACAGTACCGGCCAGTGCGTCTATATAGAATCCCGTGCCACCTACAACAATAGGCAACTTGCCGATATGATATATCATATCGGCTGCTTCTCTAGCTTTTTGAACGAAATCACTAGCGCTGAATTGTTTCTCGGGACTTGCGACATCAAGTAGATGGTGGGGGATTCCACTCATTTCCCTTTCGGTAATCTTGCCCGTTCCAACATTGAGGCCTTTATAGACCTGGCGGGAGTCAGCAGATATGACTTCTCCGTTGAATTTCTTTGCAAGCTTAACAGCTAGATCCGACTTGCCTGAAGCGGTGGGACCGACGATGACCAGAACTTTTTGTTTCGCCATATATATTTTCTAATTTCTTCGACTAGGATGATTGAGGTAGCGAGCGCAATAATACCCGCCCAGTCAGAAAGAGCAAGTGGCACTGTGTGTAGGAACTTTTGGAATAGTGGGTGATAAACAGCCAGTACCTGGGAGAGGGCGGCGGCAACAGTTGCAAACAAAATATATTTGTTTGTGAAAGCATTTGAGTTAAAGACAGACTCATTTTCTGTGCGACAGTTCCAAGCATTGAACCACTGGAAGACTGCCAAAAGGGTGAGCGACATAGTCCATGCCTTTGCTAGGTCAGCTTCATAATAGCCTTGGAACATGATGAGTGTAATAACAGTCATAGGTAGAGCCATTGTGAGCATTCTTTGTGCCATCAGTTTGTCGACAATATATTTGTTCGGTTTGTGGAACTTCTCACTCAAGAGGTCTTTCTCTTTCGGTTCCATAGCCAGAGCTGCAGTAAAAAATCCATCCGTTACAAAGTTCAGCCAGATAATCTGAACAGGAAGAAGCGGTAGTGGCATACCAAGCAATAACGATCCTGTAATGACAGCGAGTTCGCCTATACCAGTAGATAGGAGATAGAGGACAACTTTCTTGATGGTCTTGTAAATACTTCGACCCTCCTCAATGGCAGAGATGATGCTTCCGAAGTTGTCATCTAGAAGAATAATGTCTGCTGATTCTTTGGCCACCTCTGTACCAATTTTACCCATTGCTACGCCAAGGTCTGCAGCTACCAGCGATGGAGCATCATTTACTCCGTCGCCTGTCATAGCGATAATTTCACCTCGGGACTTATAGACATTAATAATGCGTAGCTTGTGTTCCGGAGTGACTCTGGCGAATACAGAAACGCGATTAAGCATCTCCTTGAGTTCTTTGTCAGAAAGTTTATCTATGTCTTCTCCAGTCAGGCTTATGTCTCCTTTTTTAAATATAAATGCTTCTTTAGCGATAGCTTCTGCAGTGACCTGGTGGTCACCGGTGATCATGACCACCTTGATACCGGCTTCGCCCGCGCGTCGTGCCGCTTCTTTGGCTTCTGGTCTCAAGGTGTCTCTGATACCAAAAAATCCAACAAGTGTTAGATCGTGTATGTTGTCATGGCCCACCATTTCCGATTCGTTGAGTCTGTAAGAAAAGGCGAGTACGCGCAAGCCTCTTTGAGAAAATTCAACAAATTTTTGAGTCAAAAGTTTCCTTTCGTCGTCAGTAAGTTTAACCTTCTCACCACCGTGCCAAACACTTTCAGAAAGAGCAAGTATGACCTCTGGCGCGCCTACAACAGAAAGAAAGTTTTTAACCTCGTCTTTATGTACAGTCGCATGGTATTTGAGAGAATAGTCAAATGGTATTTCACTTATTAATGGAGAGTTTCTCTCTAAATCATTTTTGTTAAAGCCAAGTTTTTCTCCGAGAACGAGCATGGCTGCTTCTGTGGGGTCGCCAGAAATTTTCCATTCATCGCTTTGCTCTGTACTCATGACACTCGCGTTGGCGCAGAAGGTAGCCATCTTGCCAGCAAGCATTAGGTCCGAATGCTCCAAAGGTTCGATGATCTTGCCGTTACTTTTGATAGTGCCCTTTGGTTCGTATCCAGATCCTCCGACCTCGAAGTTTTGTCCTCCAACGTAAACTGCTTGCACCATCATCTCGTTTCTAGTTAGCGTGCCAGTCTTGTCTACCGCTATCACTCTGGCTTGTCCAAGTGCTTCTACTGCCTGAAGCCGTTTTACCAAAGCTTTTTTCTTACTCATTCTCCAGACTCCAGCAGCAAGGATTATGGTAATAGCGATGGGCAAGCCTTCAGGAATGACTGAAACTGAAACAGAGATAACCACACCGAGCATTTCCTTTATTGTCTTACCTCCAAGCATGCCTACTATAAAAAGAAAAAGGCTCGCTATTCCCGAGACTACGATGATTAGCCGGGAGAGATGTCTGATACTTGCTTTGAGAGGTATTTCAGTCTCGATACTTACAACATCCTTTGCGATTTTACCTATGACTGTGTTTTGTCCAGTGTTTACCACGATAGCGAGACCGTTACCAGTAAAGATGTTTGTGCCTTTAAAGACCATGTTCTTTTGCTCCAGGACTGGCAGTTCAGGATTTTCAATAACCTCAAAAGTTTTTCTTACAGATTCTGATTCACCTGTAAGAGCTGCTTCATCCACTTTAAGATTATGGGCGCTTATAAGTCTCGCGTCTGAAGGAATCTTGTCGCCTTCTTGCAAATGGATGATATCTCCAGAGACAACCTCCGTGTCCGGTATGATGAGTTCTTTCCCGTCTCTAATTACAACTGCTTTTGTTTCAACAAACTTCTTAAGAGCAAGTAAAGTATTGCGGGCTTTACCTTCTTGGATTGCTCCAACAATAGCGTTTACGACAAGTACAGCAGCAATAACAATACTGTCTGCAACCTCTCCCAGAAGAAACATGGCGGCACTTCCGATGAGGAGGATATATATAAGAGGGCTTTGGAATTGGCGCAAAAAGATGAGGCCAGCGCCGTCCACTTTAGCTTCTGGAAGTTGGTTTAGCCCCTGAGTTTTGATTCTCTTCTTTGCCTCGATAGACGTAAGGCCACGCTCACCCGAACCAAGTATTTTGAATACTTCGTTAATATCAAGAGCATGCCACTTGGTTTCCAAGAGTGGGTTCATTGATTTTATTATACACGTAGAATGGTGCCGAGGGAGGGACTCGAACCCTCAAGTCTTGCGACGATCGATTTTGAGTCGATTGCGGTTACCAATTTCGCCACCTCGGCATTTCGGCATTAGAATAACATAAAAATATTCGTTATAATATTCTCATGTCTCAGTTCTACAATGATGCAATTTTTTGGATAGAGGTTGATAAGATAAAACCCAATCCATACCAACCCCGCCGCGATTTTGATGAAACTCAACTTAGAAGCTTGGCTGATTCTATTCGTCAGTACGGTGTACTCCAGGCGCTAGTAGTGACAAGAAAAGAATTTGAAAAACCAGAAGGTGGTATTGCTACAGAATATGAGCTAGTCGCTGGTGAGCGTCGCCTACGCGCCGCAAGGTTGGCTGGTCTTGCTCAAGTCCCAGTGCTAATAAGAAGCGGAGAAGATACCGACCTAATGAAGCTTGAGCTCGCAATTATAGAAAACATTCAACGAGAAGATCTTTCACCAGTTGATCGCGCTAGAGCATTCGAGCGTTTGGTAAAGGAATTTAATTTTACTCATCTCGAGGTGGGGAAAAAGGTTGGCAAAAGTCGGGAGTATGTTTCTAACACCCTCCGCATTTTGACATTACCAGAATATATTCTCACCGCGTTATCAGAAGGAAAAATTACAGAAGGTCATACTCGTCCTTTGATGATGCTTATAGATCGTCCTCAAGAACAGGAGACTTTGTTCAAGGAAATTATTTTTAAAAAGCTTAATGTGCGAGAAGCGGAAGGAATCGCAAGACATATTGCTGTTGAACGCGCAAGAAAGCTTGTAGACCACGAGCTTATTGAAATTGAAGACATGTTTAAAGAAAAACTTGGTACGAGAGTGAGGATTGAAAAGAGAGATGAAGGAGGAAGGGTCAGTATTGATTTCTTTAACAAAGATGATCTCCGCGCACTACTTGAAAGGATAGCGAGGGAAGGGGAGTCAGACAATAAACCGATTGAAACTGCGTCGCCAGAAAAGGTAGTCGAAGATGCGCCAATTCTTACCGAGGAGGAGAAGATCGTAGCTGAAGATGTGCCAAAGACCGAAGAAGATGATGAGTCTCTTTATTCTGTTCAAAACTTCAGCATTTAAGCCTTATTTACACTGTTATTTATCCACATTTATTTACTTGACAACTTAGATATACTATGCTAAGATAACAAAAGGAGGTTCTATGACGGCGGTTCTCGTTATCGTTTTCGCGGTGCTCGTGGCCGCCTGCATCACCTTCGCAAGTTACAATCGCGAGGTGAAGCCGGTTTCGACCCAGGCCGAGGCTCAGACTCAGGCCGAGGTCAAACCCAAAGCCAGCGCGGGCTACATGTACCCCAACCGTAACGGTCGGTACATGCAGTCAGCGCGTCGGGTCGGAACGCGTCGCGGTAAGGCGGTGCTCCATGTGGGGCACCCCAACAACGCCACGTTTTCCCGTCCGGCCGAGCAGCTTCTTCGGGTGGTCTGAAAGATCACCCGAGACCAAGGCTGGGATAGCCCAAGGGTGATTCCCATAATTCAACCTAAAAAAGTAGGAAAGGATTGTAGAATGCCTTTAGCGTAAAGTCGTCGGGGGAGCCTGGCGCATAACAGGTAGAGCGGATACAACCGCGAGGGATAAAGACCTGAACCAACCCTCAACTAACTCAACCCTAGAGCATTTTGAAGGGCGACTGTCACCGGGACAGTCGCCCTTTTTTCTTTTATTTCTTTTCTAGTTTGTGTGGGTTGTGGTTTGGGCATTTTTTGTCAGAACACCTTTCAGGTATGGTTTTTGTTCCTTCCATCATCAATGATCCGCACATTGTGCAGAGGTTGCCGGTTGGCTTGGCTTTAATGGCATACTTACAATCAGGGTAGTTTGAGCAGCTATAAAATACTCCGAAACGTCCACGGCGTTCGGACATGAATCCCTTCTTACAGGTCGGACATTCTACACCTGTGGAGTTTGCGCGCTCTTGCTCTTCATCTTTCTTCACAAACTTACACTTGGGGAACCTTGAGCATGCTGTAAACATGCCGAACTTGCCTTCGCGGGTAACAAGGTTTCCCTTGCCGCATTTTGGACAAAGCTCGCCGGTATCCTTCGGTCCCTCTAGTTCTTTACCATCAATAGTTCTCGCACCAGTGCACTCAGGGAACTTCTCACACGATAAGAATTTGCCTCCTTTGCCGAGCTTGATGATCATATCTCCGCCACAGACTGGGCACATTACTCCCTCTGGAGCTTTGCCGAGGTTAGTGATTTTCTCGATCTTCTCCTTTGACTTGAGCTCTTTGAGGAACGGAGTGTAGAAATCAGAAAGGGTTTTTTTGTAAGTGCGTTCACCGCTTGCAATTTCATCAAGCTCGTTCTCCATCTCTGCTGTGAAGGAGTCGCTGATGTATGTAGCGAAGTGTTCTTCGAGGAAAGAGCTCACAACTTCTCCTGTGTCTGTGGGATGAAGTGCTTTGGAAATCTTCTCAGCGTAGCCGCGATCCTCGAGAGTTTTGATGATGGAAGCGTATGTGGATGGGCGACCGATACCTCTTTTCTCAAGTTCTTTAATAAGTCCTGCTTCGGAGTAGCGGGGAAGCGGCTCTGTCTGCTTCTCTTGGGATCTTATATCAAGAAGGTTTAGACTATCTCCCTTTTCAAATTTGGGAAGCACGACATCCTCGCTTGCTGAAGCAGGGTCAGCTTTTATCCACCCATCAAATAGAATTCGTGATCCATTGAGCCAGAAGTCTGGCATTGCAAAGGATAATCCTTTGCCAGTTTGCAAAGGATTATCCTTTGCAATATCACCTTGATCATTGATGTTGGCAACCACCTTAGTGCGCATAACTTCAGCCGACTTCATCTGGCTCGAAACCGTTCTCTGCCAGATGAGTCTGTAGAGCTTCTGCTGTTCTTCGTTGGCGCCAGCCATTTCGACGTTAAGATGCGATGGGCGGATAGCTTCGTGCGCCTCCTGTGCGTTCTTACTTTTCTTGGCGTAGCTTCTTGCTTCGAAAAATTCGGCACCGTACTTCTTCTTCACTACATCCTCGATTTGATTCTTGGCGCTTGCTGCAAGGTTGGTTGAATCAGTGCGCATATAAGTAATGTGTCCGGCTTCATACAATCTCTGTGCGATAGACATGGTGCGCGAAGGCGACCAGCCTAGTCGCGAGCTTGCTGTCTGTTGGAGTGTGGAGGTGATGAATGGTGCGCGTGGAGCACGGGCAACCTTTGTCTCCTTAATATCTACTACCTTCCAAGTCCCTTTGTTGCCCTCCTCAATAATTTTCTCCACTTCCTTCTTTTCTGTTGGCTCTATAGAGCAGGTGAAGGTATTTACTTGCCCTGAGCTTGTCGAAGGGTTCTTCTTAAGGTCAGCCTCAATGGTCCAGAAGGTGACGGGGTCAAAGGCGCGTATCTCGCGCTCGCGCTCCATGATGATGCGGAGAGCGGGGGACTGAACTCGCCCGGCGGAGAGTCCATATCTGACCTTCTTCCAGATAAGGCCGGAGAGATCGTAACCGACTAAGCGGTCGAGAACACGGCGCGCCTCCTGCGCTTCGCGAAGGTGAGTATCAATTGCTCTAGGCTTTTCAATTGCCGCTTCGACAGCTTCTTTGGTGATCTCATGGAAGACGATTCTCGAGACACTATGGTTCGACTTGCGCTCACCATCGCCGAAGCCGCAGGCTTCGGCGACATGCCAGGCAATTGCCTCTCCTTCTCGATCGGGGTCTGTTGCTAGTAATATCTCATCGGCTTTTTTGGCAAGGGATTTAATTTCCGAAATCACTTTTTCCTTACCCTTCACCACCTCATAGTGGGGGACAAAGCCGCCCGGCACATCGATAGCTGCTTTGTTGGACTTAGGAAGATCGCGGACATGACCCACAGATGCAACCACGCGAAAATCCTTCCCGAGATATTTCTCGATCGTTTTCGCTTTTGATGGACTTTCTACAATTAGTAATTTCATTTCTAAAAAGTTTTTCTGACTTCTCCCATCTCTTCCATTATTAATCCTTTAATCTCGAGCAGAGATAGTATCGCAGATGCAGTACCCGTGTCCAATTTGCTTTTGCGAATAAGTTCATCGCGAGAGCATGGGTCATCTAAGATTTTTATAAATACTTTCTCCTCGTTTGTCAGGTCCTCGACATCTGTAAGTGTTGGATGTTCGTCTTTCCTCTTAAGGCCCAGAAGCTCCAGAACATCATTGGGGTCACGGATAAGAGCAGCACCGAGGCGTATGAGCATGTGAGGACCCTCTGAACTTGGAGAGTGTAGGGGCCCAGGTACGGCGCCGACTTCTCTGTTGTATTCCGTCGCGAGGCGTGAGGTGATGAGAGTGCCGGACTTTTTCTCCGCTTCTATGACAATAGTGGCGTGACACATGCCGGCCATGATTCGATTTCTTTTTGGATATATCCAGGTGCCAGGATATTGCATGTTGTCTTCAAATTCTGAAAGTAGTCCACCTCCAGCTTCGATTATTTCGTCTGCCAGGTTTGCATGAGAACGCGGTGCAATTGATCTACGGTCAAGACCTGATCCAGGCACAGCTATGGTTTGAAGCCCTGCTTTTATTGCAGCTCGGTGAGCAATTGAATCCATGCCGAGGGCAAGACCGGAAACTATGGTCACAGGCTCTCCAGCTAGGGATGCAATAATCGATTCACACATTTCTCTTCCATATTGAGAATATTTCCTAGTGCCCACAACAGCTAAAAGCTTGTTGCCAGGGATAGGCAGGGCACCCTCGTAGCGGAGTTGCTTTGGAGGTTGGGGAATTTCTCGCAGAAGCTCAGGATATTCTTCTGGTGTGAGGCTTCTAATCATTTCATTTATAATATCATTCTTGTATTATGTATTTAAGCTAGTAGCTAGAACCTAAAAGCTAAAAGCTAATTTATGCTAGATATCAAATTCATAAAAGAGAATAAGGACCTTGTAGCGGCAGCGGCCAAGAACAAAAACAGGGAAATAGATGTTGAGGAAATTATTCGTGTCTCAGAAGAGAGGAAAAGTCTCAAAAGTGAGATAGAAACTCTGAATCAGAAGAGAAAGGAAGCGGCCAATGCTCGTGATATAGCACTTGGCACCCAACTTAAGGCAGATCTTGAGGTGTTGGAAGCGAAGCACGCTGAGCTCGATAAACAGTTTGTCTCGCTCATGATAAAGGTGCCCAATATTTATTCTGCCGATACTCCTGTTGGACCAGACGAGAGTGCCAATAAGGTCGTCAGGCAGTGGGGGGAGATTCCACAGTTCGAATTCGCGCCTAAAGAGCATGATGAGCTCGGCAAGGCGCTTGGGATAATTGATGCGGAGACTGCGGGTGCTGTTTCCGGATCCCGGTTCGCGTACTTGAAGGGTGATTTAGTGTTATTGCAATTTGCTTTGCTACAGTTTGCCCTCGGAGTTTTAAATAATAAAGCCACTCTCGCAGAAATTGCGGCGAAGGCAGGACTCAACATCAACGTGACAGCATTCACTCCCGTTGTCCCTCCGGTTTTCGTAAGGCCAGCTGTGCAGAATCGCATGGCCCGTTTCCTTGCGCCTGAGGATCACTACATGTTCCCGGAAGACGACCTTATGCTCATAGGCAGCGCAGAGCATACTCTCGGGCCAATCTACATGGATAAGATTGTGGAAGAAAAGGATCTACCTATCCGGCTGGCGGGCTACTCGACAGCCTTCCGCAGGGAGGCTGGCACTTACGGCAAGGATACAAAAGGCATTTTGCGCCAGCATCAGTTTGATAAATTGGAAATGGAATCTTTCACGCTCCCTGAAGACTCTCTGCAGGAGCAGGAATTCCTGGTCGTTATTCAGGAACATATTCTGCAGTCTTTGAAATTGCCTTATCAGGTCGTGATGGTTGCTACCGGTGACATGGGCTTCCCCGATTACCGCCAGATCGATATTGAGACGTGGATGCCCGGGCAGAATAAGTACCGCGAGACTCACAGCGCGGACCACACAGGCAACTTCCAGTCGCGCAGATTGAATGCCAGGGTGAAGCGCTCGGACGGTACAATCGAGCCTTTGCATATGAACGACGCAACAGCTTTTGCTGCGGGCCGTACGCTTATATCGATAATGGAAAACTATCAGCAAGCTGACGGCTCTGTCCGTGTCCCCGAAGCTCTTCTGCCCTACATGAGCATTACGGAAATTAAGGTTAAATAGCAAAGAAAGAGAGTAAATGTTATAAACATTGTTGGAGGCTGACTTTAGGTTCGCATGTCGCGGATAAGAAGAAGGCCTGAGGAGTGAGTTGTGGAACATAATCAATTCGTTGAGTTTGTCGCCGCAGTAGTCAGGTGCTTGCCGCGCGATATGGATTCAACTACGGCTCAGGGGTGGATTACCAACCAAAAATCTCTTACGAAGGTGCTTCGAGAAGGGCTCACACCACCACCTAGTTATGAGGTTTACTACACGCCCACTCAAGAGGTAAAAGCCTTTGTAAGGGGCAGCAGACATCTCCTTTTAAAACATCTTCTAGAATATCTAAGGGATAGTGGTTTTCTAGGTCGATGTCTTTCTCTTGATGACGAAGTGGTAAAGGAGTGGACTACCCATCCAGCTACCTACCCCACAGAACTCAAAAACAAGCTCGTCTTTTTGTGGGGTTCGACGGCTTACCTGTACAACATCAGCAGCGTAGCCTGCTTGTACTGGTCAGATGAAGAACAGGCTGTGCGTATGGAACGGCGATATCTCGATGGTTTACTGCCTGGGGACTCACTAACAGTTCTCAGTCCTCAAGTTTAATGGGTTGGTTGCCCGGCACTTAGCGCTAAGTGCCGGGCTTTCTCATTCGTATCATTCGATCATATTCGTTATAATTCGTATCATGAAAATAGTTTCCACTGGCGCCACACTCTCGTCGCCGGAGTATCAAAAAAAGAAGAAAAAGGAGAGGAAGAGGAAGTTAATTGTTTTCTCTAGTGTTGTTTTCGCTGTTTTGATTGCGACCGTGCTCCTTTTGCGCCTGGAACAGATTCAGATTTCTCAGATAAGTGTAGAAGGCAATGAAGTGATAAGTGATGAAAAAGCCGCAGTTGTAGCAAGGGACGCATTAAGGGGTAATTATCTTGGGCTTATACCGCGGACTAATGCCCTCTTTTACCCAAAATCTCAGGTAAAAGAAAGTTTGTCTAGAGAGTTCCCACGCTTCAGCTCTATAGAAGTAAAGTTGAGTAGTATTAATAGCATTAAGGTATCAGTAACAGAAAGAGAGCCATATGCGCTGTATTGTAGTAGTGCTGAGAGACCCCAGGATGCATCGGCATGTTTCTTTTTGGACAAAGGAGGATTCATTTTTGACGAGGCGCCAGCATTCTCAGGCACAGTTTATTTTGTCTATGCTTCCGAGCAGTATATTGAGAGCTCTCTTGGTCAAGAGCTTATGCTTAGAAGTGAGTTCGAAGAATTTGCCGACTTTATTAGTCAGCTTGAGCTACTTGGATTCCAGCCACTAGCTGCATTAGTTGGAAAAGAAGATCTTGTAGTGGTTATGCCGGAACAAGCTCGATTGATAGTGAAAAGAGAAGATGAGTTTAGTGGGATATATTCCAACTTGGAGGCCTTTCTTAATAATGAATCCATTCGCGAGCAAGGCAATTTCATAGAAAAATTCTCAGAACTAGACTTACGTACTAGAAATAAGGTACGGTGGTCGCTTAAAGAGCAGATTTAGGTTTTATGATTTAGGATTTATGAATAATTTTTGGCAAAAATTAACGAAGCCAATTTTTGCATTGGCTCCCATGGCTGATGTCACGGACGCTGCGTTTCGATACCTAATAGCAAAGACAGGAAAGCCCCACGTTATGTGGACCGAGTTTGTTTCTGCAGACGGCTTGGCTCTGGCGCCGGAAGAGGGGAGGAAGAAGCTTCTTTTAGACCTTAAGTACTCAGAAATAGAACGGCCCATAGTCGCACAGTTCTTCACAGCATCGCCTGAGCATATGAAGAAGGCTGCCGAGCTAGCGAATGAGCTGGGTTTTGATGGTATAGACATTAATATGGGTTGTCCGGACAGGAGTATAGAGAGGCAGGGGGCAGGGGCCGCACTTTTAAAGAATGCAAAACTTGCAAGAGAGGTGTTGAGGGCGGCAAAAGAAGGAGCTGAAGGGCTTCCCGTCTCAATTAAAACTCGTATCGGTTACAACAAGCCAGAGCTTGATACATGGCTTTCTGAAATTCTTAAGGAAGAACCCGCTGTGGTGACAATCCATGCGCGGACACGAAAGGAGATGTCCAAAGTCCCAGCACGTTGGGAGTTTGTGAAGCGTGCTGTGGAAATAAGGGATGAAATGAATTCCAAGACCCTTATTTTTGGCAATGGTGATGTGATGAATGTAGACGAGGCGCAAAAGAGGACAGTGGAGACAGGTTGCGACGGCGTTATGCTCGGCCGAGCTATTTTCGGCAACCCATGGCTGTTCGCTAAGCGCACTCCTGCACTAGAAGAGAAACTAAATACTTTGGTAGAGCATGTGAAGCTTTTTGAAGAAATGTTGGGGCATATTAAAAACTTTGCCATCATGAAAAAGCATTTTAAAGCATACATAAATGGATTCGACGGAGCAGTAGAGCTTAGGGGCAAGCTCATGGAGGCAAATAATGCGGGAGAGGTGGAGAAAATTATAAAAGAATTCTTGGGATAACGGTAGAGTCAAAGGTGTAGGCCTTCAGCCTGCTTGACCGTCGCTCGGGCTCTGTGTGAGCAAGCTCACACATTCCTTCGCTAGGTCAAGTAAGTTTAATTGACATTTCCCGTCTTGTATGATAGGAAGTGTCTAGGGAAACACTAGATTTCGTTAATTGCAGTTCTTTGGAGGATACATGACTAAGAAGTCACCGGGGTCCATGGCGCTTCTCGTCATGGTCCTCTCATTCGCTTCTGCCGCAGCTACGGGCTGCGGGGACGACATCACGCAGTTTACCAAGGTCGGCAGCCCCACGGCTCCGTCGACGCCGTCGACCAGAGTCGACAGCGTCGAGGTGCACACCCCGTACGAGCATGTGAAGTTGACCGGCTGTTATTTGGAGGTCAACCTCACCGCGAAGATCAGGGGTGAGAATGTCGGCAACCTCGTCGTTACCTGGAAGTATTCAGGGAACGGTGCGTTCACCTACAACGGTAACGATTCGAAGCTCATCATCACCAAGGCGGGCACTACCGAAGTGTACGCCACAGCGATGGGAGTGAAGTCGAACGTCGTCAAAATCGTGGCGACCGGAGACTGTGGTGATTCGTCACCTCCGTCTCAACCGGAACCCAGCGTTGACTTGAAGGTCAACGGTTCTGACGGTCCGATCACTGTTGCGAAGGGGAGTGTCGTCGACGTGGATCGTTTCTTGACGAACTGCATCTCGACTACCTGGATCAGCGGTCCTCTCACCGGCATGGTGGGTGGTAACGGTCGCGATCGTGTCCAGATCAACGAGGACACCCGCTTCGGCATGAGGTGTACGGCTGCGAACGGGAAAAAGGACGAAGATTTCGTCCAGGTCAACGTGTCCTCAACGACACCGCCACCGGCACCGTCGCCAGCTCCTGCGCCGACTTGCTCGATCAGTGCAGATCACCTGAGCGTTCCTCAGGGGGGAAGCACTGTAATCAGGTATACGTCGACGAACGCCACGTCTGTCATCGGTCTCTCTGGTTTCTCCGGCAATCTTCCGTTGTCGGACGCACGGGGAGTAATTCTGGGAGAGACGACTACCTTCACGATCCAGTGCTCTGGACCGGGAGGCACGTCTCCGCCGCAGAGCGTGACAGTGACCGTGACAGGTCCGGCATGCCCAACTTCGATCGACTATTCTCCTAAGGAGGACTTGAAGGTCAATGTTGGCGGAAGTAGGGCCATCACGGTCGACAACTGGCCGTCGAATGTGTCATGCAATCCGTTCTACCATGTCGATCGTGCTGATCTGGCGAGGATCAAGGGGACAAAAACTTGTCTCGTCGACGGCAAGCCCTTCTGGTGTGGCCCTGCCGCCACGATTGAGGGTGTCTATCCTGGTTCCGTACGCGCTACAGTCCAGATCGACGTGACTCTCCCCAGACCGGAGAAGTCTCGTATCTGGACAGTCAAGGCCAACACGCTGACCAATACGCTTACTGACATGCTGGGACTCGATCTCAGCTTCATGAGCAACAATGGTCGGGACAAGTACGGCGTGTGTCAGACACTCGCCTGCAAATAACTCGGCTTCGGCCGAAATCTGGGTGCTCCGTCTATATGGCGGGGCACCTTTTCTTTTGATGCTATAATTCGTATCATGAAAAAAGGTGAAAAATCCTCAGGCGTTCTCTATCGCAAATACCGCCCACAAGGTTTTGGCGATGTCATTGGGCAAGACCATATTGTTAAAGTCTTGGAAGGTGCGGTGAAGCTCGGCAATATCTCACACGCCTACATCTTCTCCGGACCTCGAGGGACAGGGAAGACTTCCATGGCACGCATTCTTTCCCGTGAGATAGGAACTTCAGCCAATGACCTTACTGAGATGGATGCCGCTTCCAATCGCGGCATCGACGACATCCGCGAGATCCGCGAATCGGTGAACACTCTGCCGTTCGAGTCGCGTTACAAGGTCTACATTATCGATGAGGTGCACATGCTTACTCGTGATGCCTGGAATGCCTTTCTAAAGACTCTCGAGGAGCCTCCTGCACATGTGGTTTTTATCATGGCGACAACAGAATTAGAGAAAGTGCCTGAGACAGTTATTTCACGGTGCCAAACATTTACATTCAAAAGGCCAAATCAAGCTACTCTAAAGGATTTCGCGATTACTATTGCGAAGAAAGAAGGAATCACACTCGACCCTGCAGCAGCGGAGCTCATCTCACTCCTCGGAGACGGCTCTTTCCGCGATGCTCACGGCATTCTTGAGAAAGTGCTTAGTGCTACCGAAGACAAGAAAGTGACTCGTCAGGAAGTAGAGCTAGTCACAGGCGCGCCCAAAGCAGAGCTCGTCCGTGCAATTCTGGAATCTATAGTTGAGAAGGATTTGGAGAAAGGCTTGAAGGCAGTAGGGCAGGCAAGTGAGGCAAATGCCGAGATGAAGCTCTTTGCTAAATTGATTCTGGAGCGACTTCGCTTCCTTTTCCTACTCCGATTGAAGGCGGGTATGGATGAGTATATTTCTAAGCAAATTTCAGAAGACGATTTGGAATATTTGAGAGCATTGGCAACAAAAGCAGGTCAGGATCTCACAGCCGAGGTGCTTTTAAGATTCATAGTGGCCTACGAAGACTCAGGGCGTACCTCCATTCCAGAGCTAGCACTTGAGCTTGCCCTAGCAGATTCTATTAAAAAAAGCTAGCACAGTTTTCTACAAAAGGGTTTACATTCCGAGTGATGGTGGTATTATCACTCAGTAAGCCACTCGCTTACTTTGGGCAGTGAGAGAGCGAAGGAAGTTTACTTTCTTCGCAAACGAGCTAACCCGAAGCAAGGCTAACGCCTTGCCGCTTATCAGCGTTTCGCGATAGCGAGACTAACAGAAAACACTATGGAAGACACAAACACAGCGGGACAGGTTCCTCTTACTCCTGAGGAAGAGGCAGCCAAGAAGGCGGCAGCTGAAGGACAGGCTCCTGAAGCTCCAGCAGAAGAGGCTCCTCTCGCCTAATACAAAAAGACTCGGCTTACCGCCGAGTCTTTTTGTAAATTAATTCATTGAAGTCTTATTCTCAAGTTCTTAAGAACATTGGAATAAAGAAATGGTAAGTAGGATGATTTTTTGGTAGATTATCTGTATTGCGGGGTCGTCTAATGGTAGGACAGGAGCCTTTGAAGCTTCTAATGAAGGTCCGATTCCTTCCCCCGCAGCATATAAATGTCTAATAAAGAACGCTGTTTAGTTTGTAGTGTATTCTTGGTTGAGCTCATATTTAATGCTTTGAATCGTTAAAGAGGTATAATTAAATTATGAAAAAAATATTTATTTGGGTGATTATTATCGTGGCGGTGCTTTTGATTGGGGGATTTAAAATGTTTGATAAAACAGCTGTTAATAACAGTACGGCTGCAAATGTGAATGAAGAAATGGCTGGATACTTCCAGGAACGCATGTTTACAGTCGGCGTGGCGGACATTGGTATGCCTATAGAAGGATTCGATGCTGGACTCCTCATTATGGCTTACCCCGGGCTTGTGCCAGCTGACTTCCAGGGAGTGGAAACTGTCGAGGGTAAGTATGAGGTCACAGGGGATGAGATTGTCTTTCTCAGAGATGCTTCAAAGCCTATAACTTCGGCTGAAGAAATGGTTTCTGCCGAAGGTTATAGAACACTACTTGCTAAAGTTTCAACTAGGTTGAAACTTCCTGCTACTACTGAAGCAGAAGTAGACTTGATTGTTGAGACTCTAGATAAAGAGAATTAATATTCACGAATCTCATCAGCTCCGTGGCGGACGAAGATTTCTCTTGCTTTGGCTGCGTTTTCTGTCTTAGCTGTTACAAGGACAGAGCCTAGCCTCACCTTCTCCTCGTAGACTTTAGCTTCTTCCTCATCTACACCTAGACCCATAAGTGCTCCTACCAATCCTCCTGCCGCAGCACCTGTGAGGGCTCCTGCTGCTGTTGTAGCGGCTGCACCTGTAAGACCCAGAGCAGTTGCCAAGGGACCGGCTACAAAGAGTGTACCGAGACCTGGGAGAATCCCGTTTGCCACAACAAGCCCAGCAATACCACCGACAATAGCGCCGGTACCGGCACCAGCAGCGACGCTTGAACCAACACTTTCACCATCTCCTTCCTCAACAACTGTTTTGCCTTCTGAGCTATAGACATATGAGATGTCAGTGTCTCTTACTCCAATACCCTTAAGTTCTGTTATCGCCATTTCCGCGTGGTCAGTATTTGTGAATACTGCAATAATCATGTTTTCTTTCATATTATTTAAGTAGATTAACTTGTAATCGTTAGTCATTATCGGTAGACGTTTAAAATATGTTATTAATACCCGTGTTTTTAGACATAAAAATTTACACCACACTCAGCCGGTAAGACTGATGGGAACTTGTCCGTCAGATAAGCGTACAGGTCGAGAAGGTTATTAGTTTGGATAATCTCACGCGCGTTGATTATCGATTATTAGTTCCTTAATCTAATCTAAAAAATATGGCACAAGACAATCGTGGTTTCGCTGGTATGGATCCTGAAAAGCAGCGAGAAATAGCATCTAAGGGCGGCAAGGCTGCCCATGAGAGCGGTAATGCTCACGAATTTGATTCCGAAGAAGCACGTCGCGCTGGTCAGAAGGGCGGCCGTGCAAGCGGTGGGAATCAAAACGAAAGATAGCCCCACGACAATTTATCATTAGTTAAAATACAGCCCGGCACTCAGCAATGAGTGCCGGGCTTGTGTGTAGGCATTCATACTGTTGTGCTTGCATCTAGTTAGGGCATCTCTATAATCTAGGGATAAATAAATTTCTTACTCATCCGCAATGAAGACAGCCGCTAAAACAAAATTGAAGAAAACAGAGGCCCAGGAACAAAAATCTCTTTGGGCTGATTTTTTTATCTCAAAACCTGAACGAACTATCGAGTGGCTGGGTGGAGTTAACTTCGAAAATCTGCAAACAGTGCTCTCCAAAGTAAAAGAGCATGTTATCAATGACCCGGAAGAAGAAATTCATCTCATGATTAATTCTTATGGCGGGCCCACAGGTGTGGGAATGAGTTTTTATGATGCAGTGAGAACTTGGTTGCGTCCTAATTTAGTAACTATAGGCTCAGGCTACGTGGATTCTTCCGGAATTATTGTCTTCTTGGCTGGGCATAAGAGGTACATTACAAAAAATACTACTCTTCTTTTTCACCTTGCTGGGCGGACTTTCGGTGAAGGAAAGCGTTTCTCTACAGCAGACATGGAAAACATGCTCAAGGAAGATAAAGTAAAGGACTATCAATATGCTTGTGTAGTCTCTGATGCAACAAACGGCCGGTACTCTCCAGAAAAAGTTTTAGAAATGATGGCTGCTAGCACTGTACTCACAGCAGAGGAAGCTGTAAATATGGGCCTAGCCCACAAGGTGCTGGAATAACTGCGCCAGCCTTGTTGTTTATATGCTAAAATAGAAGCATATGAATATTAAAAAAATTATTTGGCTGAAGTTGCGTTTAGTAATGGGGCTTATTTTTTTGTGGGCGTTCGCTGACAAACTTTTCGGGCTTGGTTACGCCACCTCCTCAGATAAGTCTTGGCTAAATGGGGGTTCTCCAACAGCAGGCTATTTAACTAACGCTACTCGCGGTCCTTTTGTAGAGTTTTTCCAAAGCCTCGCCGGAATGCCGCTTGTTGACTGGCTTTTTATGTTGGGACTCCTGGGAGTTGGGCTTACGCTTATCTTTAATAAATTCGTCTCCTACGGCGCTATTGCAGGAAGTATTATGATGGCTCTTATGTATCTTTCAGCTTTTCCTCCTTCAAACAATCCTTTAATAGATGAGCATATTGTCTATATACTCGTTTTGTCCGCTTTGGCGATAAGAAGTAGGGAAGGTTAGCGCGTCTGGACAAATCTTAAAATAAACGTATATTGTTGGCTAGAAACGTTCGCCAACTTTAAACCTGAACCTGGAGGTTCACATGGGGGCAGTAGAAAAACCCACCGTCCTCATGGTGGATGATGAAGAAGATTTGCTTGAACAGGGGCAAGAGTTTTTTGAGGGATTCAACGGTCATAAGTTCAATGGTGTAACTACCTTTGAAGAAGCCGTAGAAAAGATCTCGGAAACTCCTGGAGACATGGTTGCTTTTGTAGACATTCACCTCAAAGGCAAGCGCTCTGGTATTGATCTTCTGCGATTCATTCAAGAGTACGCCTCTCACAGAGTCGTGCCCTACGCTTACACAGGCCAGACCTCTATCACGGTAGAGAGGAAAGCCTTGGCTGCAGGGGCTATCCACGTTTTTCACAAGCCAGTCGATACCCTTGAAAGGCTAGTCGTCTACGCTGAAGAATCACTGGTGTCACGCCTGTTGCACAAAGCTTCTTCAGACGACCTGACAGAACTCCACCGCTACTCAAGCTTCAGCAAGCTGGCTGTTTCTGAGTTGAAAACCGCAAAGGTGAGGCGCGACGGCAAGCATCCTGAAGTGTTCTCACTACTTTTCATCAACGTGGATAACTTCAGCAGCATTGGGGAGACCCACGGTTACCTTTCGGGCGATAAGACTTTGCAAACTGTTGCAGACGTGCTTCGCAAAGGTGTCCGGCCTACCGACCATCTCTGTCATAAGGGCGGCAGCGAATTCTTAGTTTGGCTGCCGGGTGTTGAAGGAAGGAAAGCTGTTGAGGTGGTAAATGAACTCAGGCAGCGCACAGCGGAAACGCAGGTTGAGTTGGAGGAGAGCAAGTTTTTCACTTCAATCTCTGTCGGTGCCGTTAGTACGGCTTGGGACGAAATCTCTGAGGAGGACCCAGAGTCCACGTTAGAGATAATGATCCGAAAAGCCCATGCTGACTTGAGAAAATCTTGAAACAGCAGTTGCTTCAAGTTCATTGCAGGGGCGGCGCCGTTGGTGCCGCCCCTAGTTATTTAAAGAAAGCTTTTATCAAGCGCTACGTTATAATCAACATATGTCAACAAAAGCCATAGTTATCACAGTTTTATTACTCATACTCCTGGGCGCTGGAGCTTACTTTGCAATGAGAGGGCCGGAGGCGAACCCAAATGATTACAACCCCCCAGTCACGAACGGAAACAATGGCGGCAATGAGGAACCTGAGCCGGTTCAGAATTCCATGATTAGAATTGATTCTCCTTTGCCTGGAGCAATTGTTTCAAGCCCCCTTGCTATTACCGGCGAGGCGCGAGGTAATTGGTATTTTGAGGCAACCTTTCCTGTGAAGATTCTAGATGCTAACGGCAAAGTACTGGGTCAGCATTATGCAGAAGCGCAAGGGGAGTGGATGACTACTGAGTTCGTTCCCTTTACTTCCAGCCTTACTTTCTCTACCCCTACTACGGAAACCGGCACATTGGTTATAGAGAAGTCGAACCCTTCCGGCTTGCCGGAGAATGCAGGAGAAGTGCGCGTACCTATCCGCTTTTCAGGATCATCGGCAACTCAGACACGTACTATTAATCTTTACTTCTATGATCAGAATAAAGACAAAGATGCGAGCGGCAATATAAAGTGCTCAGCGGATGGTCTTGTTGCAATCGAAAGAACTATTCCACGCACGAATACTCCTATCCAGGATGCTGTAAGGGAATTACTGAAAGGCCCAACTGCTTCTGAACGTTCCAGTGTTCCTGGCACCGAATTCCCTCTGTCTGGCGTTACGCTCAGCTCAGCATCGCTTTCTAATGGTGTGCTTACACTTGCGTTTAACGATCCACAAAACAGCACGAGCGGGGGATCATGCAGGATTGCTATCCTAGATGCCCAGATTGAAGCAACAGCCAGACAATTTGGAGGAGTCACTTCTGTACGTTACTCGCCATCTGACATTTTTCAACCATAAGGATACTAGTTTATGCAAAGTGAAATCAGAACCGTTATAGGAGGAGTTATTTTTATTCTTGTTTTTGCTATTTTCTCTGCTCTCGTGATAGAAAACTATAAACCGAAGACTCAACCTTATGAAGGAAGCTGGGCTTGCACCACTGACGTTATGATTTGCCCAGATGGCCGAGAAGTTCAGCGCACCCCTCCTTACTGTCAGTTCGCCTCATGTTGAGTGTAAGAAAATGTAAGGATTTTCGTTTACGTCACTTGAGGTTCATAATCTCAAGTATTTACTAGCTAAAATAAACGAAGAATGCATGCCCTTCCCATTCGATACGGCATATTAGCGGTCCTTGTACTGACAATAGGGTTTGTTGCCTATTCTAGGAACGTGCATGCCTACTCGCTTATCAATCTCAGTACTCTTATTGAAAGTAATGCAGTCTCAAGCACTACTGTAGATGAAATCGAGGTGAATGCTAGCATAACTACCGGCACACCAGTTGTAGAATCAGAAGAAGTGTCTAACGACATTGGATTGAAGGCGTATGCTGATAGCTTGGTAGCTTCAGACGAAGCTGTTGAAGAAGTAAAGTTCACCGAAGAGATGGTAGAGGTTAGATACAAGCAGAAGGGTCGCATCTTGGCACTCGTACCTATCACATTCACCGTAACTGCAACAGTGACTGCGGATGGTCGTGTGGAGATAAAGTACCCGTGGTATTCCACTTTTACTATTGATAATAAAGAAGAAGTGAAAACTTCTGCCAAAGTCGCAGTGGACAATGCTCTGCGTGCCAAAGCTGTTGGTTCGGTAAAGGCAGAGGGAGATGCAATGAACCCCAAGTTTACTGCATCAGAGTCGGCAGCAGTTGCAGCCGGACTTCATAAGGTGCTTAAAGCGGCGCTTCAAGCTCAAAGTAGTTTGAGCACAGAAAACGGACAGTAGGGAGTTGACTCTTAGTTGCTCCTTGATAAACTAAAGCTAGTTTCAGAATCCTAAATTCTACCTCAGAAAGACGTGACGACTGCACACGGATAGGCCAGATTACTGCTACAAAGGTATAAATTGCGTTTCTTTTGAATTCTTTGCGAAAGAGTTCTATTACCTTATTAGTTAGTATATTGGCGTGCACTCACGTCTTACAACATGGATAAAAAATTGGAATTGGACCGAAAGGTCATCGAACGTGTAGCAGAAGTTTTCGGTGAGGTTTATGAGAAGGAGTCGGATGCGATATTTCGCTTTTGTTTATTAAGAACATCCGACAGAGAAGTGGCGCTTGATTTTACCCAGGATACGTTTATGCGATTCTGGAACTCTCTCATGCTTGAGAAAGATATCAAAAATCATCGTACGTTCCTCTTCACCATCGCCCGCAATGTTGTTATTGACTGGTACCGCAAGAAGAAGGCGTACTCTCTTGAAACTATGATGGAGAATGCTGCCGAAGGCAGGTCCAGTTTCACTCTCGCCTCGCTCGACAATGTCGAGACCAACGTGGAAGCAGACTTTGTGGTCAGAAAGATCAGAGAGCTGCCTGAGCCATACTCAAACGCAGTGTATCTTCGGTGCGTTGAGGAGCTCAAGCCGAGAGAAATTTCCGAGATACTTGGCGAGTCGGCCAATGTTATCTCGGTCCGCATCAGCCGTGGACTTGAGCAGTTGCGGTCATTACTACATATGGAGAATGTCCATACAAGAACAGTAAAAGCAACATAATCTAGAAGAATTGAATTTGGTAAAGGAAATCGCTTCCTTCTCTATTTGGGAAGGGGCGATTTTCTTTGAGTTAAATCTATTGATTAACGGGCGAAATGTTCTTCAATTTGGTCCCACCAACCGTTATTGTCTTGGTCCCGCAAGCTTGCATTCATTTCGAAGCAGGCTGCCTGGCCGACGTTCTCTGGGCAAAACTTAATTCCTAAAAGCTTCGGGTTTCCCTGAGCGTCCATGGCAAAAAGCAAAACTTTTCGCAATGGCGGAGTTTGTTCACCCTCAAAATTTAGAGATTCATAATCGCTAAGCAGTACAGCTTGGCGGTTGTCATGGAAGACATGTACGAAGTCTTCTCTGGCAAAATCTTTTGTAAGTCTGTAAACGTTACCTATACGCTTTAGGCACTCAGCTTTGCTTTCTGCATTAGTTTCCGCTTCCTGACATGGTAGAGATAGCTGGTAGGAAAGGTTTTCAATCCCTGCGATATTTTCGTTTCTAGCATATTCACGGTACTGAGTAAAAGTGGTAAACAACTCATCTCCTTTGTTACTCTTAGTACTGATACCTGGGAGTTCAAGAGAAGGTGCCTTAAAAGTGCTTGGAATAATAGAAAGGCTAAGTCCCGGACTATCTGTTTTTCTACTTATAATCTCTCCTGTGTTACCCATAAAAAAAGCTCCTCCAATTACTACTAAAGCAACAGCCACTGCAACATTTTTTTCCATAAATACAATATATCACACAAATAACACGCTACTGGGAGCTGGCAAGTTGTCGCTTCTCTGTAATACATGATAAAATATCGAGACATGATTTCTTTTGACCGCGTTTCCAAAGTATATGCAGACGAGTCAGTTGCTCTCGATAACGTAAGCTTCACTATTGAGCCTGGTGAATTCGTCTCTATCGTAGGACCGTCCGGAGCAGGGAAGACCACTCTTCTTAAACTTTTTCTTGCAGAAGAAAGACCGACCGAAGGTTCAGTCCTATTCGACAACGTGGATGTCCATACTTTGGATAGAAAGCAAATCAATGACTTCAGACGCAATGTGGGCATGATTTTCCAGGATTTTCGTCTCCTACCAGACAAAACTGTGTATGAGAACATCGCCTTTACTATGGAAGTAGCCGGTAGGACTGATGAAGATATAGATACTGATGTGCCGTATGTGCTTAATCTTGTTGACCTTGCTTCTAAGGCGTGGAATTTCCCAAAGGAGCTTTCCGGAGGAGAGAAGCAGAGAGTGGCTATTGCACGAGCCTTGGTTAATGAGCCTGATGTTATCATTGCAGATGAGCCAACTGGCAATCTTGACCCAGTAAATACATATGACATAGTTCAGATTCTTAAAAAAATTCACGACTTAGGGACGACTGTTATACTGACAACACACAACAAAGGTATAATTGATTCTCTCGGTAAGCGGGTCATTGCACTCGAACGGGGCGCTGTTGTACGTGATGATAAGTCCGGCAAATATTATGTCTAGTTCGACAAACTCACTATGAATAGAGAAATACTTACAACTAAACTAAAGAGGGTCATACGCACAGGTTTTTTTAATTTTTGGCGAAACGGTACCGTATCTCTGGCCTCGGTCCTAGTCATGATGGTCACCCTCATGACTATTGGGTTTATCTACTTCTCTGGAGCCATTTTGGACACTGCTCTTGCTGAGCTTCGTAATAAAATTGATATAAATGTCACTTTTGTACCTAGTGCTTTTGAGGATGAGGTTTTGAATATCAAACATTCACTCGAATCCCTGCCAGAAGTGCTTCTCGTCACCTACATTTCTCGAGATGAGGCACTAACCGCGTTTAAAGAAAGACATGCCAGCGACCCTTCTATCCTCGCTGCTCTTGATGAGTTAGGAGAAAATCCTCTTGGTGCAGTGCTAAATATCAAAGCGCGTGACCCTTCACAGTATGCATCCGTTGCAGACTTTCTAGAGAGCGGCAGCGCTATTTCTACTAGTGGTATCACTATTGTAGATAGAATAAACTACTTTCAAAATAAAGTGGCTATTGATAAACTCACAAGCCTCATTAACTCAGCAGACCGGCTAGGTTTTGCTCTTACGATCTTTCTTGCTGTGATCTCGATGCTCATTGCCTTTAACACTATTCGTCTGACAATCTACATTGCGCGCGATGAGATAGCCGTCATGCGCCTAGTAGGAGCTTCGACCACCTATATCCAAGGTCCGTTTGTGGTTGTAGGTGTTATATACGGAGTTGTGGCAACGGTACTAGCTCTTCTTATGTTTCTTCCTATTACATATTGGCTTGGTTCAACGACTGAAAGCTTCTTTGTCGGCTTTAATCTCTTCTCTTTCTATCTAGGTTACTTCCTAGAAATCGCTTCAATACTCTTAGTGTCTGGAGTTCTTATTGGAGCTTTATCGAGCGTTATGGCAATACGAAAGTACCTAAAAGTGTAAAAGTGCCAATCTACAAATGATGCGAATTCTACAAATGGAAACGAATAATTCGTAGACATTCGCAGATTGGTGTAGATTCGTAGATTGGAACTTACTTTATTGGATTCTCTCCCCGTATCAACCTGAATAGGATCATAATGATAGCAAGGACTAGGAGAACGTGGATAAAGCCTCCGAGTGTGTAGGATGTCACGAATCCTAGGAGCCAGAGAATCAATAAGATAATGGCTATAGTACTAAGCATATTTTTGGTAATTAATTTGTATTAAGCATTAGATTAGACGTTATAAACAGTAAAAAGTTTCAGCTGAGCTGTGAATGGTATATAGTAGGGTCTGGAATGATCTTAGATTTTCTTAAGCTGGTGGAGGTCTGTGATGACTACTTTGTGGTGCTTTAACTGCCGCGAGAAGCGGGTGCGCGAGAATCATAGTTGCACAAATCTGTGCCAAAAGGAGAGTCATTTCGGCCTGTGCTACTCATGCGAGAGAAAGTTTCTAGATGAGTTGAAAGACTTGACTGAAGGCCTAGAGGTGCTTGAGGAATACATAGCGAAAGCGGGCATCAAGCAACCCTGGTGGCGCAAAGAGGCGCTTCAGTGAGAAGGTGGAGAACAATAGGAGCCTTCGGGCTCCTATTCTCTTTTCTTATTTCAACTTTATCGAATCGACAAACGGTTGGAAGTCGCGGTAAATGTCCGAGTCTTTGTCTAAGTAAGAACCATTTACGTAGTAGACAAATGTTCTATCGGAGAATATTACACTCCTGTTGGGGTAGAGACCGTCGGCATCGTAAGATACAGCAGGGTTACCAGCCACAGTAGTGCTCATCATGTCGCTCATAATGAGAGGGAAGTTGCTTAGGCCTGGATTCTGCTTCACCCATTCTTCTGGAGTGAGACCAAGTGAGTTATTGTAGGTCTGGAGAGATATAACAGGAGGACCTTCACCGCCATCGCGTTCACCGCTGAGTATTGATTGGTAATCATCTTCTTGCATGAGGATGATGGTTTTGACTAGTGTGAGCTGGCTTTCGTTCGTCTCCTGTTCCAAGAGCACATAACCGCCTTGACCATCACGATATTCAAAACTAAGAGGCAAGCTAGAATCGTTATAGACCGCTACTTGGGGCACTGGCACCTCTTCTGTATTCCAGTAATAAAGCCCGACACCAATTGCTAGCAATATAAGAAGCCAAATAAATATTTTTTTCATGTCTCAATTATAAGACGCATTGGTTTTAATTTAAATTAAAAGAGCGGATCTGGCGACCCGCTCTTTTGCTCTTTAGCGAACGGGTGGGTAGACCCGTATTTCGTCGCCGACCTGAATGACTCCTGCCGAGAGAACGATGCCCATGACACCTCGCTTGCGGCGAGCCTCGGCAATGAATCTGGAGCTGAGACCTGGAATTCTGTGGTGAGTCTCCAGGCGTTCCCCGACGGTGTGACAGGGTGTGTTTTCCTCCCACACTGCGAGGATGGTCTGCTTTCCACCTCTCTCGGGAAAGACGAGCCGAGTGGTGGGGAGGAGCTGGGTGAAGTTGGGGATACCGGAGACGAGTAGGTTCTCTTGGAGGCACCCTTGGGGAATAATGTGGCCGAGACGGCCTTCAACCTCACCCACCTCTTCTTTCGAGAGACCTGTCCACATTCTCCAGTTAAAGACGAGGTCTTTCTTCGCTCGGCTGGAGGTTTCGAGGTATGCTTTGTCGTGTGCGCTCAATCGGCGGCTGAAGCTCGAGTGGTCGTCGCCCACCGGTCCGTCCAAGAAGAATGAAGCGGACTCAACGGGGGTTGCGTTAATGCACAGCCATTCCACCCGCCCGGTGGCCAACAGTGTCTGCCTCATATAATGGTTCTCCTAAACAGGATAGAAGGATCAGTCTAGCGAGTACCATACCATCAATCATCGGCGGTTGGCAATAATTTAAATTATTCCAAACAAAAAGAGGCCGCTGGCCTCTTTTTGTTTTATTGGAACCATTAGCTTTTAAGGGCTACTATCT
>JANLIM010000073.1 GCA_024654145.1 Candidatus Zambryskiibacteriota bacterium
CTCCTCCGCGCGGGCGAGTCAGAATTCCGCACCCCACCACCATTCCCCCAGAAAAATGAGGTGGGGTGCGGTCAGGAATTCCGTTCAAAAAAGGTTCGCGCAAATGCTAGAATAACACCACAAAAACATGGGATGTTTTTGTGGAAGGCGCAGGCACGACGGTGCCGAGCCGGGGTCGCGGAAATTTCTAGTAAGAAATTATCTGTGACCACAAAGTGGAAGACGGAGCGATGTTTCTGCAGTAGCAGAAACCGCGAGTCAGGGTCGTGAAAATTCTGGAGCGACGGCGACAGAATTATTCCTGACCACGATAGATTTGAGTGTAAAATACGCGTTCTTATATTCAATTTGCAAAGAACTATAATTTGGGTAAACTCACTCTAGACTTATCAGGAGGTAGTGTATGGAAATGCGCTTTATGAGCCCTGCGGGCGCGGAAAACATGCTTCGCATCATTCAGGATAAAGTTCCACCTCCCCCGGAAATCACCCAGCTCAAGGAGGAGATCGAGAACAGGACCAATGCGGCAGAAGTGAGTGCTTCTGTTACCGGGGAGGTTGATCAGGGCGAAGTCAAAAACATCGTCGCACTCAAGCTTCGTCTCGATGCACTCTACGGCAAATGGTGTGAAGGAGAGCTCTGATTTCATCCACTGCAATCTAAATGCCAGATAACCCAGAAACGGAAGGGAGAGTTACCGATGGCCAAGGAAGATCGTGGATTCGCATCGATGTCGTCGGAAAAGGTGAGGGAGAGTGCTAGCAAGGGCGGTAGGGCCGCGCATGCGAAAGGTGGTGCGCACGAGTGGACTGCCAAGGAAGCGCGCGATGCTGGTCGTAAGGGCGGACTTGCCTCCCACGCTCGCCGGCGTGAACGTCTCGCTCAAGCTCAAGAGGGAGCTCCAACTTCCACCACGGAGAGCAAATGGGGTGGAGGCGAAGGCAACCTTCACTGAAGAATTCCATAAGTAGTTTTTCCACGGGGCGCCCACAAGGGCGCCCCGTTATCTTTATGTTTATGATTGTATTAACTTCTTTATTCTTTCCCAAGCGCGAGATTAATACAATGCGTGGTGAAATCATGCGGTCTCCAACCAGTAGCTTCAAGTGACTTGTGCATCTCGGATTCCTCGTGCAAAACAGGTAGCGAATTAGTTTCAAGTATATAAATCTTTCCACGTGGGGTGATGATAAAGTCTGAGCTAGAATAGTGTCTAAGCCCGAGAACTTCATGAGCAAGCTTACTCATCTCTGTGATCTTCTCATTCTCTCCCTGGGTACGGCCTCCTGTCGGAACAAGAGCGTAAAGTTTTTCTCCCCTAGCCTTATCAATAACAGGAGAAGAAACTACAGCACCCTTGATAAATTCCTCTACCAAAACTTTTTTTGAATGATTAAATGTTTCTTTGATAGCTTCCTTAAGCTCTTTAAAGGTGTGCGCCATCTTTACACCTAAAGAATGCGACCCGTCCACAGGCTTAACTATGACCGGATGAAGATAGTTCCTAAAAATTTCCACAATCTTTTCATCTGTAAAACCTTCTTCCGTCACAAGTTCATGTGCCGGGGTAAGCATCCCGTGCCTTCGATAAAGCCCCTTTGCTAAGTCCTTGTTGATAGAAAGCGCAGCTGCTATCGTCCCCGCACCTGTAAAAGGAATTTGCAAATTCTCAAGTATCCTCTGGACTTGCCCGCCCTCACCATATGACCCATGTAGAGCATTCCATACAACATCGGTGTGCATCATAGCTCCATGTGGGTCTTCTACTATGCCGTTTCTGTGCCACTCTCCCTTTCTTGAAATAAAAACATCCAACGGGTCATACGATTCAGGCATTTCTCTGAGCAGAGAGAGTACATAGGCGCCTGTTTTGAGCGACTCATCGTACCCATGCGATGGGCCGCCCCGAAGAACAGCTACTTTGATCCTAGGCATAAGATTATTATAACCTACAACCGACGACCTACGACTAACAACTAAATTCGAAAACCTTTGCTGCGAAGCAACCTGTGATAGTTGATAGCAAAGCGGTGTGCTTCGGAATTTGCAAGAAGAATCGCCCGATCCAAGGTCCGACCTTGGGAATCAGTACTTAAGGTCGGACCTTTAAACCCGAGGATTTCTTTTGCTTTGTGCCTTTGATCTTTGACCACAGCAACAGTTTTAATATTTAAATTTCTTTCCTCGATAACCGCTCGGGCAGCATTTAACTGTCCAATCCCGCCGTCGATCACGATAAGATCTGGCAGCCTCCACTCCGGGTGATCTAAACGTCGAGAAAGTACATGTTTAAGATTACCCACATCGTCATTTCCTTGCCACACCGTAGCCTCTCGCCTCGTCGGAGCCTTCGGCGTAGCGCGGGTGTGCGAAGGAGGGTTGTCTGTCTTAATTTTAAACTTACGGTACTGGCTTTTGTTTACCTCTCCATCCTCAACCACTGTCATCACTCCCACTACATTCGTTCCTGATATGTGCGCGATATCGTATGCTTCAATGCGAAAAGCTCCTCCATCTTTGTTCTGCTGCGATTCAATATCTCTCTTAATAAGCGCAATGTCCTGAATGTGATCGAGTGAGAAAAGCTGGCGTTTTACCCTCTCAGCTTCTTCAAACTTTTGCTGTTTGGCAAGGAGCTTCATCTCATTCTCAAGAGATTTTATAAGCATCCCCTTCTTTCCTTCAAAAAAGAGAACGAAGTTTTTTATAATCTTCTTATAATCTTCTTTGGAAATCCACCCACCACAAGGCCCAGGACAAAGTCCGATTTGTGCATTGAAGCAAGGTTTCCCCATCTTGCACTTCACATCGCGAAAGGAAAAAATTCTTCTGACAATCTTTAGCGCTTCACGCAGTTCTCCAGCATGAGGAAAAGGGCCGAACTGCTTCGCAATTTTCAATTTTAAATTTTCAATTTTTAAAAGCTCTCTTCCACGTACCAGGACGATGCGAGGGAAATCTTCTTTGGTAACTACCACGTAGTTATAACTCTTATCATCCTTGTCACGGGAATTGGCTGCAGGTTGAAGTCTTTTAATCTCATTGGCCTCGAGGATGAGGGCTTCAAGCACCGAGTCCGTTTCTTTGAAATCAACCAAATCAACCTCCTCAAGCATTTTCACAATCTTTGGACCGCGAGTGAGGAAAAGATCTTTGGAAAAATAGCTTTTGACGCGGTCTTTTAGAGATGTGGCTTTTCCAACATACAAAATCTCCTTCTTTTTTTTGAAGTAATAAACTCCTGGAGTATCTGGGAGATTAAATTGTTTTAAATCTAACAATTTCATTTTTTCTTGAGAGCTTTCCTAAGGTACCTCCCGGTATGAGTATCAGTATTCGCCACTTCTTCCGGAGTGCCTTTGGCCACCAGATCTCCTCCCCCATCGCCCCCTTCAGGGCCGATGTCGAGGATGTAGTCTGCAGATTTTATAAGATCCATATTATGCTCAATGACGAGCACAGTATTCCCTTTATCTACCAGTTTTTGAAGAATCTCAATGAGTTTTTTCACATCTTCATAATGAAGGCCGATTGTTGGCTCATCTAAAATATAAATAGTTTTTTCCACGTGAGCACGATAAAGCTCTGAAGCAATTTTTACTCTCTGGGCTTCCCCGCCGGAAAGAGTGGTGGCAGATTGCCCCAAGGCAAGGTAACCAAGACCGACATCATTCATTGTCTTGAGCCTGTCGTAGATAGCCGGAATGTCTTCAAAGAAAGTGAGCGCCTCTTCGACCGTCATTTCGAGCACATCGTAAATACTATTCTTTTTATACTTCACTTCTAAAGTCTCTTTCATAAACCTTTTTCCTCCACAAACATCACAAGGCACATAAACTGTCGGGAGGAAGTGCATCTCGACCTCAATCATGCCGTTACCTTGGCAAGTCTCGCAACGACCACCTTTGACGTTGAAGGAAAACCTGTTTGCTTTCCATCCTCTTGCTCTCGCTTCAGAAGATTCAGCAAAAAGTTCACGGATGAAAGTAAAAGCGCCGGTGTATGTCGCTGGGTTGGAGCGTGGAGTGCGTCCTATAGGCGACTGTTCAATGAGAACAGACCTACCCAGGTATTCTGAACCCATGAATGACTGGCAGTTATGCGTGGCAGCGCTTCGATATCTGCGATCAAGCCGCGCCTGAAGGTTCTTGTGCAAAATTTCGTAAACAAAAGAAGATTTTCCAGAGCCAGAAACTCCAGTGACCACGATCAATCTACCCAATGGGATATCTACATTGAGATGCTTAATATTAAATATTTTCCCAGCGCGAATTTTGATCTCACCTTTTTCTGAAGTACGGCGTTTCTCCGGCAACTCGACGTTTTTCTCTCCGCGCAGATAAGCAAGCGTAAGAGACTTGCTGGTATTCTTGGGAGCTGTAAGCAACGCCTCAAGGTCTCCTGAGACCACCACCTCACCTCCATGCACGCCCGCGCCCGGCCCTATATCCACCAAGTAGTCCGAGGCATAAATGGTCTCCTCATCATGTTCGACTACGATGATGGTGTTGCCGAGATTGCGTAGATTAATAAGCGTCTCTATGAGCCGTGCATTGTCCCGTGAGTGAAGGCCGATAGTAGGCTCGTCGAGCACGTAAAGCGCCCCAACCAGACCAGAGCCAAGTTGACTTGCTAAGCGTATACGCTGAGCCTCTCCCCCAGAGAGAGTGTGAGCGCGCCTATCGAGGGAAAGATATTCGATCCCCACATTAAGCATGAAAGAAAGCCTGGCCTCGATCTCCTTGGTCACTACTTTAGAAATATTCTTCTCGCGAAGAGTAAGTTTCAGTTTCTGGAAGAACTCACTGCATTCTTTAATAGAGAGTTTGGTAAGCTCAACAATATTCTTACCACCAATCATCACATGCAAGGCCTCTTCACGAAGACGTGCACCGCTACAGCGCGGACAAGCCTCGCCACCAAATAAAAACTTGGTGCCTATGCCATTACAATCAGGACACGCGCCGTATGGCGAGTTAAAAGAGAATAGGCGCGGCTCTATCTCCGGGAAAGAGAACCCGTCCTTAGGACACGCCCACTTTGCAGACATGAGGAACTCCTCCTCGCTCTTTAAGGTCAGACCTTTAGAATTCGTATTTAAGGTCTGACCTTTGGGAGCGAGGTCCCTAAATCTCAACACCATCAATCCCTCGGATTCCTGAATTGCCTTCTCTATAGCCTCACTCAATCTTTCATGAGCCGACTTCTCATCACTTTTAAATTCATCGATACTAATAGAATCGACCAATACCGATATCTCATGCTTCTTGGTCTTGGTAAGCTCAATGCGCTCGCGCAAGGACTTCCTTTTCCCATCCACTAGTATTTCGGTATAGCCACGGCCAAGAAGGTCGTAAAGGAGCTGATAATACTCCCCCTTCCTGCCGCGCACGATTGGAGAAAAGATTTCTGCATAGACAGGCAGTGTAATTTTCCTTCGCCCATCCGTAGCTTTATGCGAAGGAGGGTTACCCTTAGGCATTTTTTTACGATACTCATCAATTTTTTCTAAAACGAAATTCTTAATCTCTTCGTTTGAAAGTTTCTTTATCTCTGTACCACAGACCAGACAGTGCGGCCGACCAATGCGCGCATAAAGAATACGCAGGTAATCATAAATCTCAGTAATAGTCGCGACAGTTGAGCGAGGGTTATTAGAACGACTCTTTTGGTCTATAGAAATGGCTGGAGAAAGGCCAACAATCTCGTCGACATCAGGTTTCTGCATCTGGCGGAGAAACTGACGAGCATATGAAGAAAGGGATTCAACATAGCGTCTCTGACCTTCGGCGAAGATAGTGTCAAAAGCGAGAGAGGATTTACCAGACCCAGAAAGACCGGTAAAAACCACCATCTTATTGCGCGGCAACTCAACCGTAATGTTCTTAAGGTTATGAGTGCGAGCACCGCGAACTATGATTTTATCCTCTGGTTTATGGTCTTTTTTCATATACAAAACTTGCCCCAGGCTTGGCCTATAGGGGTATAAACGACCGGCTCATACTATCACTTAGACAAGAGAGGAGCAATTGAAATTGATATGTACAATATATCAGTATATTGTACATATCATAAAATCTGACAAATATTCTAGCTCTTGCGAAGGTGGTCCTTACGTATCATTTTATTAAAACCTGTATACCTCCCCTTTCCTACTTTCTGTGGTAAAGACCCATCAAGAGTAAGGATACTTTCTATAATTTCCCAGATATTCTTTTTGCCAAGCGCCGACTTAATTACCCATTCATACTTCCCGGCTTCATGCTTAACAAACATCGTATCAATTGTTACGCGACTCATCTTAAGTGCAGAAGCAATTCTAGAAGCAGGAATCTTTTTCTCCAACATAGCAATCACTGCGAAACGCTTGGCAAACATTTCCCGCTCTGTACGGGTGAAAAATTGGCCGAGAACATAAAGCCCCTTTTCGGCATCAAAACATCTCTCGAGCGACTTCAGAAATTCTCGATATAATTTTTCCTTATGCTCTTCCTCAAGTTTATTATTGGATACATGCGGCATATGTACAGTATATCAGTATATTGTACATAAATACTAATTGTCGAGTTAAGAAGTAGCCCACTTTTTAATCCGAGAAATACGCGACTCAAGCGCCCGAATTTCATCTCGGATAATGGTGGCGGTTCAGAGCATCTCAATTGTACCGCTCATACCAAACTCTTTTTTAGTAAATTCTCCTGCTGCTTTCGCTGTTGCTATTAATTTATCTTTATCAGTTTCGAACTTACTTATTTTCAAACCCGCAGGTGGGTTAATAACATATATATTGTTTGGCAATCCATGAGTCTTCAGCTGATCATGATAATTATTTACAACCAAAACATCTGTAGCGCCTTGACTTAGAGGATAGATAGCATGTTTATAATAAATATCCTTCTGTGCACCCCATAGTAGAAGTGCGTCTTTATACTTTCTTCCATCTATCTCAACTGAGCCGGGATAGAAAAAAGGTATAGACATTGAAGCTTGCAGTAATTTCTGAAACTGGTCACGTGAAAATTTTTTAAGCTCAATGTACTCTATTCTTTTGCCTTTGATATCCCACAAGGCTGCATAAAGGTTGGAGTGTGAATTAAATAATGTTTCAAGATCCAATTTTTTATCACTTTTCATTACACTCATCAACTTTTCTATGTCTACTACTTTCCAAAAACGTAAATAATTTATAAAATTCTTACTTACTAAATCTTCATAATATATAGACATTCCCTTACTTCCACCTTTCCTCCCGTCTTCCGTAAGGAAATAGCAAGCATTAGGGAACCCAGCAGATATAACATATATGTCATCAAAGACCTTGCCTAGCCCCATTTCCTGTAGAGCCTTAAGCGAGCCGGCGCTGCTTATCCCGGACATTAGTCCCCCATGCAGTACCAGGGAAATTCTTCTGCCATCATTTACCGGTACAGTTTTTCCTTTTCTCTCAAGGATACTTTTTAACACCTGGTTCATCACCTTATTTTAATCCTAATTTAGTTTCTAATGCTCTAATTTCATCCCTTATGATTACAGCAGTCTCAAAATCCAAGTTTTTGACCGCATCTTCCATTTCTTGCTTCTTCATCTTGATAAGTTTCTTAGGTGCCTTTTTAAACATAGCAGCATCTGTTTCAAGTAGAAGACCTACTGCTTGATGATGCTCGCGCTCCAATGTGTCGGTAATATCTTTGATCTTTTTAATAATAGTTTTCGGGGTAATGTTGTGCTTCTTGTTGTACTCAGTTTGAATCTTCCTTCTGCGAGCGGTCTCGTCGATGGCATACTTCATTGAACCGGTCATGCGATCAGCATAGAGAATCACCCTTCCCTCAAGGTTACGAGCGGCGCGACCAATAATCTGAATAAGTGAGGTCTCGCTTCGGAGAAATCCTTCCTTGTCCGCATCAAGTATGCCGATCAAAGTCACCTCGGGCAGGTCAAGACCCTCTCTAAGTAAGTTCACTCCCACAATACAATCGAATTCACCGCGGCGAAGCGAGGTCAAGATCTCAATACGCTCGATAGTTTTGATATCGCTGTGCAAGTACTCTGCTTTGATTTTCTTTTCTTTTAAATACTCGGAGAGGTCTTCAGCCATTCTTTTCGTCAGCGTGGTAGCAATGACACGACCGCCCTTCTCAATCGCTTTCACCGCTTCAGAAATAAAATCTTGAATCTGTCCTTCGTACTTGCCTTTGCTTTGAATCGGACGAACTGTCACCTCCGGGTCAATAAGTCCAGTTGGGCGGATAATCTGTTCTACCACCTGCTGACTCTTCTCCTTCTCATACTTTGCTGGAGTGGCTGTCGTGTAAATGACTTGACCAACTCTTTCAGAAAATTCATCAAACTTTAGCGGGCGGTTGTCTCGAGCAGAAGGAAGCCTAAACCCATGCTCCACAAGTGTATCCTTACGACTCTTGTCACCCGCATACATACCGCCGATCTGAGGCACCGTCACGTGAGACTCGTCGATGATAGTGAGGAAGTCCGCACTACCGTCAGCTTTCTTAGGGAAATAATCAAGAAGCGTATAGGGAGCTTCTCCCGGTTTCTTGCCGGAGAAGTGTCGGGAGTAGTTCTCTATGCCGTTGGTGTAGCCCACTTCGCGAAGCATGGCGAGATCATATGTAGTGCGGCGTTTCAATCTCTCCGCTTCGAGAATCTTCCCTTCTTCTTTAAACTTCTCTAGCTGTCCTTCAAGCTCGGCTTTGATGCTTTTGAGCGCTTTTCCCGCCGCTTTGTCCCCCGTGATAAAGTGTTTTGCTGGAAAAAGGAAAAATACATCTACTTCGTTAATAATGGTTTGCGAAACGGCATCAATCCTTTTAATCACTGAAATGTTTTTACCTTCAATTTCAATTCTATAAATTATCCTTTCTGAAACTGGCATGATTTCAATCACGTTTCCAAGAGCGCGAAAGGTTCCAGGCTTAATATCTGAGTTAGTGCGAGTGTAGTGGATATCTATAAGCTCTCGGATCATGTCTGCACGAGAAGCACTTTGACCCTTCTCAATCTTAAGGTTTACCTTCTCGTACTCCTCTGGATTTCCCAAACCATAGATACAAGAAACAGACGCAACGATAATAACGTCCTTCCTAGTCAAAAGCGCCTGGGTAGAAGCGTGGCGTAAGCGTTCAATCTCTTCGTTAATCATCGCCTCCTTCTCTATATAAGTGTCCGTAGTGGGAAGATACGCTTCTGGCTGATAGTAGTCGTAGTAGGAGACAAAGTAATGCACGGCATTCTCTGGGAAGAATTCTCGATATTCCTGAGCAAGCTGAGCAGCAAGAGTTTTGTTGTGTGCGATGACTAGAGTAGGCTTTCCTACCTGAGCAATAACATTAGCTGCGGTAAATGTCTTGCCGGAGCCAGTAACGCCCAAAAGAGTCTGGTGGCGCAGACCTTTTTTAATACCTTCGACCAACCCCTTAATTGCCTTAGGCTGGTCCCCCGCCGGCTTGAATTCATTATTTATCTTAAAAACGGGCATCTCGCTAGTATAAACGTTCGGCAGAAGAAAAAGAAAGCCCCGTCGCTTGCGAGCGACGGGGCCTTTCGGCCTTCTCACACAAGGACTTCTTTTTTCTTCTCTTTCTCTTTCCTTTCGAGAAACTCGATTACGTAATGGGATGACTCAGCACAGTACGCACCGATAGCAAGCAGGACAAGGAAGAGTATGGCCCCTTCTACCCATCCATAACGCCACCAAGCGAGCCCAGAAGCAGCAGACGAGAGAAGGTACCCTGCAAATCCAGCCTTTTCTGATTTCATTGAACTCTCCTTTGTAATTTCCGACTTTAAATATAAAACAAACACCAAAATTGTCAACGAACGCTTATTTTGAATACTTAGAAAGAAATTTTGTTTTAAACTCTTGAAAATTCCCATCGAGTATAGCCTGCCTCATCTGCTTCACAAGATTAATTATGAAATAGAGATTGTGGATGGAACCAAGCGTACCGCCGAGCATTTCATGAGCTCGATAAAGATGACAAAGATAGGCACGTGAATAGTTCTTGCAGACAGAGCAACCGCACTCCGGATCAAGCGGGCCCGTGTCCTCTCTGTACTCTGCATTCCTGACATTGATCTTCCCGCTTGAAGTGTAGAGAGTGCCCCCACGTCCGTTACGGGTTGGCGCCACGCAATCAAAAAGGTCAACCCCGTTCTCCACTCCCATAAATAGATCTTCCGGCTCGCCAATGCCCAGGAGATGCCTTGGCTTATCCTTTGGCAGGATCTCATTGACCCATTTCACCGCTGTTTCCATATCTTCTTTGGCAAAGCTGCCGCCAATACCGAACCCGTCAAAATCTAACCCTCCGATAAATTCTGCTGATCGCTTGCGTAACGCTTCTTCCCGCCCACCTTGGACGATTCCAAACAACGCTGGCCCTATTCCACCATTCGCGCGAATTAGAGAATTATGATGGTCAAGTGAGCGTTTAGCCCAACGATGCGTTCGCTCCAGCGCTTCTTCCTGATATTGATAAGACTCCGTGGGAGAAGTGCATTCGTCGAAGGCAAAAATAACGTCGGCCCCGAGGTTGTGCTGAATATCTATAGATTTCTCTGGAGTAATGTAGTGAAGCGTACCGTCGTGGTGAGAGCGGAAAGAAACGCCGTCTTGCCCAATCTTCGCGAGCCTTGGCTCTTCCCCGTCGAGTGAGCGCTCAGAGAGGAGTTGCGATGGGTCAGTGATAGAAACTACTTTAGAAATCTCTTTGCCATATGCTGCGCCAAGAGAGAAAACCTGGAAACCACCCGAGTCCGTCATGGTCGGGCCGTGCCAGTTCATAAACTTCTGTAGTCCTCCAAACTTCTTAACCCTCTCATCTCCTGGTTCAAGATAAAGGTGGTACGTGTTAGCAAGCACTACCTCTGCGCCGGTTTCAAGTATCTGCTCAGGAGTGAGAGCTTTGACAGAAGCCTTGGTTCCAACACTGACAAAAGCTGGGGTGTGGATCGTGCCGTGAGGTGTTTCGATTACTCCAGCTCTACCGGGCTTTCCATCAAGCTCTTTTTTTATAGAAAATTTAATCGGCTTACTCATTAGATAAGGACACATTAACATCTAAAGGATAAATAGAAAAAGTGCGTCCCCCTTGCAGGGAAGACGCACCCTTCGCTTACTCGTGAGGTGACGTTGCCGGCCTACTGAGTCCGGCGACCCGCGATGATCCCCACCAGAAACAGCACGATGGCGATCACCAGGAGCACGTAGATGAAGTTCCCCAGCGTGTAGCCGCTGACGAGTCCGAGCAGCCACAGCACGAGGAGTACCAAAGCAATCGTAAATAACATCTGTTCTACCCTTTCCGGGCCTTTGCCCAAAAAGAATATACAACTAATTCATTAAAAAGCAAGGCTAGGCTATCTCTTTGAAATCACACTCTTCTTATACGTATCCAAATGATCAAGAGCAATTCCCGTGCCTTTGACGACACAAAAGTAAGCGTCTTTGGCCAAAACAGCCTTTACTCCAGTGCGGCGAAACATTAGTTCAGGCAAATTGCGAAGCTGGGACGAGCCGCCGGTCATAATAATTCCCCTATCAATAATATCGGAAGCAAGTTCTGGCGGAGTCTCTTGCAAAACTTCTTTCACAGCCTTTACCATCTCACGAAGTTCTTTAGAAATGGCCTTCACCACTTCACTAGTCTTAAGTTCAATTGTGCGAGGAAGACCGAGGATAAAGTCTCTCCCCTTCACATTCATCACAAGCTCTTCGTCAAGAGGTATGGCGGAACCAATTTGGATTTTAATATCTTCGGCTGTTTTATCACCGATTACCAGGTTGAAGTTCTTTTTTACATAATCGGCAATTGCGACATCGAGTTTATTGCCCGCTACCTTTACCGATGTGGAAGCCACTATGCCGCCAAGAGAAATGACGGCCACATCTGTTGTCCCTCCACCAATATCCACAATCATATGCCCAGCCGCTTCCTGAATAGGAATACCTGCACCAATAGCAGCAAGTATGGGCTCTTTAACAACATAAGCATTTCTCGCGCCGGCCTTTACCGCGGCTTCCACAACGGCGCGCCTTTCTGTTGATGTCACTCCGGCGGGAACGGATATAAGCACGTCAGGCTTAAAGAAATTCCACTTCCCCAGAGTCTTGTCTATATAGTGGCGGAGCATGGCTTCCGTCACGCGGTAGTCTGCGATCACACCGTCTCGCATAGGTCGATACGCAATAATATCTCCAGGCGTACGGCCAATCATGATCTTTGCCTCGGCACCTATAGCGAGGATCTTATTGTCAGATTCAGAAACTGCCACCACCGATGGCTCGTTTAAAACAATACCTTTGCCGGGTACGAAGACCAGGATATTGGTGGTGCCGAGATCGATGCCAAGCTTTTTCGCCATAAGAATTACCAAATGATACTATAACGTGATGAAAGAAGGAAAAGCAGCTTCCAAAACCTATCTTGTCGAGGTAACCCCTCTTACCAAAGGGCCCGGTCTTGGGACACTTTCCTACTTCTCCACCACCCGACTTGCTCCCGGCACACTCGTCAGAGTTCCAGTAAGAAAGGGTTTGACATACGCCGTAATCATTAATTCAAAGAGTGCGCTCAGCGCCAAAAGCGAGATCAGGCAAGCAGGCTATACTTTGAAAAAAATTGCTAAAAAAGATTTGCTTGATGCGGGATTTTCACCTGAATTTCTTTCTGCTGTTCAAAAGACAGCCTTTTATTACGCATGTTCCGCGGGCGCTCTTCTCACTAGCCTCATTCCCAAAATGATTTTGGAAGACCCAGTGCGTTACTTGAAAATTCAGAAAAAAAAGAAGGAAGCACCCCTCCAGGAAACTCTACTTCTCCAGATGGAGACAGATGAACGCTACGGGCAGTACAGAGGACTCGTGCGCCAATGCTTCGCCAGACAAGCTTCAGTCCTTTTCGTAGTGCCGACTCATCTAGATGCCGCAAGGGCATACAAGCTCTTGAGCCAGGGTATAGAGCAATATGTGTATGTCTTCACACTTAAAGGCAAAGCTTCTGAAGCCGGAGACTTGTGGCAGAAGGCAATGGAAGAAAAGCACCCTATTCTCCTTATCACCACTTCAGCCGGAGCCACCTTCGACCGGTCGGACATTGATACGGTCATCATGGAAAGGGAGAATTCCCGAGCTTACCGCACACTCTCCCGACCATACATTCACCTCAAAGTATTTCTTGAGCACTTGGCAAAAGAATCAGGTAAGCAATTAGTCCTCGGAGACTCCGTCCTTTCCACAGAGACTCTGTGGAAAGAGAAGCGAGGCGACTACGGCGAGCTCTCTCTTATCCGCTGGCGCCTGCCTGCGGCACAAACGACCCTCGTAGATGCAAGTGCTCGCCCAGACCAAAACGGCAAATTTGAAATTTTTTCTCCAGAACTTAAGGCGCTTATTGCTAAGGCACTTGAAGAGAAAGAAAGAATTTTTTTATTCGGAGCGCGCAAAGGACTTGCACCTACGACAGTTTGTGGCGATTGTGGTTTTGTTCTGCCATGTCTAAATTGCAGTGCTCCAGTGGTGCTCCACAAGCAGAGAGGCGGGGAAAATATTTATATTTGTCACGCATGTGGCACACGACGCGACAGCACAACCACCTGCGGTTATTGTAAAAGTTGGAAACTGGTACCTCTCGGCATAGGCATAGAGAGAATAGCGGCCGAAGCTAGAGAACTATTTCATGGAGTAGAAGTTGAGATTCTAGACAAAGACCACGCCTCTACCGACAAAAAAGCTGCGAGTATTGCTAAAAAATTTACAGAAAATGGCGGCATACTGGTCGGCACAGAACTCGCACTTTTCCACCTAGACAAAGTCCCCTACACTGCACTTATCTCGGCGGATTCGCTATTTTCTATCCCCGATTTTAGCATCAACGACCGCATCTTTTACCTCGTGAGCCGTCTCCGTGAGATGACGCAGAATGAATCTCTTATCCAGACTAGAAACATCGGTAAGCAAATCCTGGCGTGGGCATCTTTTGGTAACATCATCGACTTTTATTTAAATGAGATAGCGGAACGCAAAGACCTACTTTACCCACCGTTCTCTATCTTTATCAAAGTTGAATCTCTTTCTCCGCGCGCATCTCAGGAAATTATGCGAGCTAAAGACCTGTTTCTCAAGTGGCATCCTGAAAGCTATAAGAACTCACTCATTATAAGAGTCCCCAGAGCAGAGTGGCCAGACGAAGAGCTTGTCCATACCCTCTCTTTGCTCGGGCGCGAATTTAGTATTAAAGTGGACCCTGAGAGCATACTTTGATGACCAGCAGCCAACAACTAACAACAAACACGAAGAAAAAGGGTTCGATTGTCAGCCGTGATGCGGCTGTGCTTCGTGCTGTAGCTAAGCCGGTGGACCCTAAAGATATCGGGGCAAAAAAGATCGGAAACATTTTGAATAAAATGAAAGAAGCGGTGCATACCGAAGATGATGGGGTCGCTATCGCCGCACCACAAATCGGCGAGAGTCTGCGTATCTTTGTGGTAAAGGGAGAAGCTCTGGCATTGGCCAAGCAAAGCAAGAGTATTAAAGTGAACATGGAGTTAAAGGACCTCGTATTCATCAACCCAGAAATCATTAAAACCTCGAGAAAAAAGAAAAAGATGGAAGAAGGTTGCCTCTCCGTCCGCTGGCTCTATGGTGAGGTAGAAAGATTTGAAAAGGTAACCATCTCTGCATACGACGAATTTGGCAACAAAAGTGTCCTGGGAGCCTCAGGGCTCATGGCCCAGATTTTCCAACACGAGATAGACCATCTCGATGG
>JANLIM010000009.1 GCA_024654145.1 Candidatus Zambryskiibacteriota bacterium
AGCTAACATCTGTCCCGCAGTGGATTTGCCCACGCCAGCCATTCCAATTAAGATGATACTCTGTTTTTGCATAACTTAGATGTTGCGGGATTTGGACGAGGTTAAAATCTTTCTTTTAAGTAACTCTCCAGCTTTTTAAGCGCAATTCTCCTCATGGAAGTTTCTTTCTGTTCCTCCATGTCCATTTCTCCCCATGTTTTCGTACTCCCTGCGGGGATGAAAATGGGATCCCATCCAAAACCTCGTTCTCCTCTTGGTGAGCTGGCTATTGTGCCGTTCATTTCTCCCTCAAACACCTCCAAGGCACTCCCGTCATGGAAACAGAAACACACTTTTGCCTGAGCGGACCTGTCTAGATAACCATCAAGAAGTCTGCAGAGTCCTTCGTTGCCTAACTCCTCCAGGAACCACTTGATGAAAGGACCGGGCAGCTTGCCTAACGCATGAAACGCAAGCGAGGTATCCTCAACAAGGACTGGGCCCTGAATTTGTTTGTACGCTTCTTTTGCCTTATATTCAGCAATCTCTTTTAGATCAAAAGACTGAATCTCTAGGATGTCGAGTTTCTTGTGTTCCACTGGATACTTCAAATGTCTTGCGAGCTGTTCTGCTTTTGCCGGGTTGCCGGTTATGAAAGTTAGAGACATAAAGCTAAACTCGTTAAAAATATACTTGGCTGCGTACCTCGGTCTAGAGCCGAGGGTTTAAGAGGGATTTCGGGGCTTTCTATGGATGTTTCATTGACCCCTCTTGGTCGGAGTTATTTTAATGTAGAAGTCAGACTTCTACAGTTTTCTAGGTTTAACTTATCAATCTTAGACCTATTTTGCTATAGAAAGTTACAGTGCGTATTCTTGCCTCATTGTTTCTTTAAAGTTTTCAAAGGTTGTGTAAAGCCTTGCCTGAATTCCAAATGTTTGAGCTCCCTCTATGTTTTCCAGAGTATTATCCCAGAACAAGATTTCATCCTTCTTGATCTTATCTAAATTCTCGTATATTCTTGCAAAAAACTCTGCATCTGGTTTTACATACCCTATATGCGAAGATGCATATGATCCATCGAAATTCTGAGCGAATCCCATCGTATTGAGCATATGGTCAACTCGATAGTTTTCTTGGTTCGTAGCTAAGTAACATTTGATTCCTTTTCTTCTCAAACTTTGAACATACTCTATTAATGAAGAATCCACTATGTCTTCAGACTTGAACCAGTACTCTATGAGAGCATCTACTCCTTTCTGCCAGCCCCATTCTTTTAAATATGGCTCAATAGCATTTTTGAGATCAGCCTTGCCTACGAGGCATTCCTTAAAAGGTCCAAGAAAGAAAGAGCTGGTTTTTTCAGTAGAAATACCGTACTCTCTTTCGAGATTAACGCTGAACATCCTTCTCGCACGGACCAATACACCATCTACGTCAAATAATACTACTTTGATCATATTCCATTCTATCAAAAAACTTAATGGCAACTTTTACTTGCTGCCGAGCCTGGTGTACTTTGCTTATAGTTTTGGAATACCGAACTTAATCAGTTTTAGTTTCTTTTTACGGCGCCAGCCTTTGATTTCTGCCTCGCGTTTTCTGGCATCTTTCAAATTAGTGAATGTTTCGGAATACTTTAATTCAACTGGTCTTCTGATTTTTGTGTAGTGAGCGCCCCATTTTGATTCGTTGTGTTGTCTAATCCGTTTCTCTAAATCATTGGTACATCCAATATACAATGACTCATCTGAACACTCTACTATATACACAAAATACATAAAGTAGCGCTTCACTGTGTTCAGCGACTTCGTCGCCTTTATATAGAGGGCCGAAGGCACTGAGGATCGGAAGCGACGAAGTGCTGCGGGGGAAGGAATCGAACCTTCATTTTCTCCTTCAAAGGGAGACGTGACTACCGTTACACCACCCCGCAATATTT
>JANLIM010000017.1 GCA_024654145.1 Candidatus Zambryskiibacteriota bacterium
AGCAAAAGCCCCGCTCCGGCGGGGCTTTTGCTATACTAATCCTATGAAAGACTTCATCCTTCTAGCTATCGGCGCAGCTATTATTGTTGGGTCGTTTTATTTATTCTTTACCAAACCAGCACCGGAAAGGTACCAGACAAACAACCCACAACCAACACAACTTACTAGGCAAGACCTAGCAAGTAGTACCCAAGAACTTTGGGTAAGTGAAAATGTCTTAAGAATTGAGAAAGCTATCATACAATTCGAAGTTGCTGACACTCCAAACGAGATTTCACTCGGGCTTTCTGGTCGCGAATCACTTGAGCCAGGTAATGGATTACTATTCATCATGCCCACTTCTGCAAAACACGGCTTTTGGATGAAGGATATGAATTTCCCCATTGATATTATTTGGATTGACGATGTGTGGGTAGTGGCGGGAGTAGAAAGAAGCGCTCAACCGGAAAGTTACCCCGAAACATTTACTCCAAATAGGCCCGTAAAATACGTCTTAGAAGTCCCTGCTGGCACGGCAGATGAGTTCGGCATTGACACTGGCGGGAAGGTGTACTTTGGGTATTAAATTCGGGGTTATCCACTCGCTTATGGAGGTTATTTTTTGTAAAATCTAAAGAACTTTTTCACATGTTCCAACCACCTTTAATTTCTATAAATGTTACTCGTCGTGATGGCTCCAAAGTGCCCTTCAACGCGGACAAAATTAACAAATCCATAGAACGCGCAGCTCACGGCCTTACTGACCCTATAGGCAAAGTTATACAAGTCGCGACAGAGACTCGGCTCACTATCTATGATGGTATCAGCACTAGAGAAATGGACGAGGCTACTATCAATGCCGCTGTTCAAAACATCAAAGAAGATCCTGAGTACGACAAAATAGCCACCAGACTCCTCCTTAAAACCATATACAAAGCGGCGCTAGGCGATTACGACAATGACAACTCCGAAGAACTCAAAAGCAAGCACCAAGAATACTTTTCTAATTACATTAAAAGTGCTGTAGCGGACGGTCGTTTAGACAAACGCATGGCCGAGAAATACGATCTTAACCATCTTGCTTCTGCTATGGATCTGGAGCGAGACGAACTACTTCGCTATACAGGCCTTTCTACACTCTCAAGCCTTTATCTTCTTAAAGATGAAATTAAGAAGAAGTATCTTGAGACTCCTCAGATATTTTGGATGCGTGTGGCCATGGGACTCTCCTTCAATGAAGAGAACCCTACAGAATATGCCAAACGCTTCTATGACAAAATGTCCCGGCTCGAATACATACCAGGGACTTCAACTAACCTCGGTGCTGGTACCACGCATCCCGCTCTTTCCAACTGTTTTCTTATGGAAATCCATGACGACATGTCTCACATTTCCAAATCAGTGGCCGACATCATGATGCTTTCAAAAGGCTCTGGAGGCATAGGTACGTCCATCACCAAACTTCGAGCGACCAACTCTCCTCTCAAATCTACGAACGGACTATCAAGCGGCCCTACTCCATTTGCCAAAATCATTGATGTGGCTATACACGCCATTATGAGAGCGGGTAAGCGCCGCGGGGCACTGTGTTTCTACATGGAGAACTGGCACCTAGACTTCCCAGAATTCATAGACTGGAAGCACAACGCCGGAGATGATCACATCAGAATGCGCACCGCAAACACTGCTGCATACATATCGGACGAATTCATGAATAGAGTCAAATCTAGCGAAGACTGGTATCTCTTTGATCCGGCTGAGACGGCAGATTTAAACGAACTTTACGGCGAAGCCTTTTCTAAACGTTACAAAGAATACATCGAAATGGCCGAAGCTGACAAAATGCGTGCTTTTAGAAAAATGTCCGCCAAGGAACTCTTTAGAAAGATGCTCATATCTCTACAGACCACTTCGCACCCATGGTTGGTTTGGAAAGACTCAATCAATGTCCGAGCTCTAAACAACAATACGGGCACCATCCACATGTCGAACCTTTGCACCGAGATAACTTTGCCTCAGGATAAAGAAAACATAGCCGTATGTAACCTCGCCTCCATCAACCTCGCAACCCACATTCACAACAAAGAAGTGAACTGGCAGAAGCTCGAAGAATCAACTCGTCTTGCCGTCCGCCAACTCGACAACCTCATAGACATAAACCAACTTCCAGTACCAGAAGCAATTAAATCCGACAAAGAGAACCGTGCTATAGGTTTGGGAGTGATGGGTCTCTCTGATGTCTTGGAACAGTTTGGCATGGCATATGATTCACCTCATGCATGGGACTTTGCAGACAGAGTGTTTGAATTTATTTCATATATGGCTATCGATGAAAGTGCTGAGCTCGCTCGTATAAGAGGATCTTACGACAACTTTGCTGGCTCAGGTTGGTCTAAGGGTATGGTGCCGGTTGATAGTATGGCCATTCTTGAGAAAGAACGTGGTGATACAGTCACTGTGCCTATGGAGTCAAAGCATAAAGGACTGGATTGGGATGTTCTTAGAGCTAAAGTAAAAGAGGGTGTAAGAAACGCTACTCTCATGGCTATCGCTCCTAACGCCACCATCGGACTTGTGGCCGGCACTGTGCCTGGTATTGATCCTCGCTTTGCCCAGGTCTTCTCTAGAAACACTCTTTCAGGCAAATATCTTGATATTAATATCAACCTAGTGCGTGATCTCAAAAACTTAAGTCTTTGGGATACTGTAGGGCCGAAGATTATTGAACGCCAAGGAGATCTTACTGGTATTGAAGAGATACCAGACCATCTCAAACAGATTTACAAAACTTCATTTACCACCTCTCCATACGCATTCATAGAGATTGCAGCTCGTGCCCAGAAGTGGGTCGACCAAGCTCTCTCACGCAACATGTATCTTGAGACAAGAGATATCGATGAGACAATGAAAATCTACCAAACAGCATGGGAGAAGGGAGTTAAGAGTACTTACTACTTGCACATGAGACCTCGACACACTGCTGAGCAGTCCACGGTCAAGGTTAATAAGTCCGAAATGACAGGTAAAAAAGGCTTCGGTGCATTAGGAGGATTCAATAAAATCGCTGATACCAACAATGCTACACTCGGTCTAGTGAATGCAGTAGCCAAAGAAGTTAAGCTAAATCAACCTGTACCTTCCGGCGAAGTAGTCACTGTGAAGTCCGAGCCTAAAGTAGAAGTGAAGACGCAGCCCACTACTCAAACAACGCCCGACAAGCTCAAGCTTACTGTGCATGGCCCGGAAGATCCGCAGGATGACCTCCTGTGCGAAAGCTGCCAATAAATTGGTAGTAAGAAGTAAGTAGTAGGTAGTAAGGAAAATTAAAAATTAAATAAATAACTCGTATGCTCATAGGAAAAACGACCCCAGACGACATGAACCTGCATCCCATTCGCTACAAATGGGCATATGATCTGTACAACCAAGCAGTAAGAAACACTTGGTTTCCACACGAAATAGCTCTCCAAGAAGACCTGCAGGATTGGGCGCGCATGACAGAGGACGAAAAGCATTCTGTCACTTTTCTTATGGCTTTCTTTAACCCAGCGGAACTCATTGTAAACCGTTCTATCGCTCTCGGCATCTATCCTTACCTCAAATCACCGGAGTGTCATCTCTACCTCGCCAAGCAAATGTGGGAAGAAGCCAACCACTGCGTCTCCTTCGAATATGTTTTAGAAACGTTCCCCTTCGACAAAGAGAAGATCTTTAATCTGCACCTCGATGTGCCCTCCATGGTCGCCAAGGAAGATTACATCAACAGATTCATGAGACGTATGACAGAAGAGACGCTTGATATTGAATCGCCCGAGGGTAAAAAGGATTTCATCAGGAACCTCGTAGCGACAAACATTGTTATGGAAGGCATCTGGTTCTATTCCGGTTTCATGGTGGCACTCTCTTTCCGTCAGAGGAATATGTTGAGAAACTTCGGTTCGATGATTAACTGGGTCATTCGTGATGAGTCTCTCCATCTTAAGTTCGGTATAAACCTAGTGCACACAATTCTAGAAGAGAACAGCGAAATTTTGACAGAAGATTTTGCTAAGGAAATTGGGGACCTTGTGATAGAAGGAGTTGATCTTGAGACTGCCTACAACCGAGACCTTTTCCCCAACGGTATACTAGGACTCAACGCCGACTATGTGAACCAGTACGTACAGTATGTAGCCGATAGGCGCCTTGAGGAACTGGGTCTTCCAAAGCATTACAATGTTTCCAACCCTGCAAAGTGGATGGGTACCGCGACAGATGTCTATGAGCTAGTAAACTTCTTCGAGTCACAGAACACTAGCTACGAAGTAGATGTGCGTGCTCATACCGACGGGGTAAAAAAGGATGATCCTCAATCAGAAGTTGAAAAAGCTGGTAACTAATACATGGTAGAATTTAAGAATGAGCAAAAAGATTAAAGTCGCCATAAACGGTGCAGGAAGAATTGGCAGAGCCTTTTATAAACTAGCAAGCCAAAGGCCCGAGTTAGAAATCGTAGCGGTAAATGACTTGGGTGATGCAGAAAACATCGCCTATCTCCTCAAATATGACACAGTCTACGGCAAGTGGCCGGGTAAGTTTGATGTGAAGTTCCTGCAAGAAAAAGATCCTGCGAAATTGCCTTGGAAAGAGCTCGATATCGACGTCGTGGTTGAATCCACCGGCTTCTTCACCACCTACGCCGGAGCCAAAGCACACCTAGATGCCGGGGCAAAGAGAGTGGTGGTAACTGCTCCTATGAAAGATGAGCCAGTTCCTGGTATCGAAGGTGCGACAGTGCTTATGGGTGTTAATGAAGAAAAGCTTTCAACGTGCATCATCACCTCCAACGCCTCCTGTACAACCAATGCCGGCTCTCCGCTCATCGCCATACTAGACGAGGCGCTCGGTATTGAGAAGGCTCTTCTTAATACAACTCACGGCTACACTGCCAGCCAAACACTTGTGGACGGACCTTCAAAAAAAGGTTTCCGGGAGGGGAGAGCAGCCGCGCAAAACATCATTCCATCTTCAACTGGCGCCGCTATAGCCGTAACAAAAGCGTTTACAAAACTGGAAGGTCTCTTTGACGGCGTGGCTGTTCGCGTGCCGGTGGCGGCAGGCTCTCTTGTAGATGTAACCTTTATTTCAAAAAGAGATACGACAAGAGATGAAGTTAATGAGATTCTGAAAAAGGCAGCAGTGGATAAGCGCTGGGCCGGGATATTCACAGTCACAGAAGAAGAGTTAGTTTCTTCCGACATTCTGGGTAGCCAGTATGGATCCATTGCCGATCTCGACCTGACAAGAGTAGTGGGGGGCAACCTCGTGAAGGTCTTCGCCTGGTATGACAACGAGATGGGGTACACATACACACTAGTAGAACACGTTACCAAGCTAGGCAGCCACATCTAGAATGAAAATTTTTATCGGCGCAGATCATGCCGGATTTGAGTTAAAGGAAAAGCTTATTCCATTTCTTAAGGAACTAGAGCATGAAGTGGAGGATAAGGGAGCTTTTACCTATGACGCAAATGATGATTATCCGGATTTTATAAAGCCAGTTGCAGAAGCTGTATCAAATGATTCGGAAGCAAAAGGAATTGTAATAGGGAAGTCAGGACAGGGTGAAGCAATGTGTGCGAATAGATTCAAAAATGTACGTGCTGTAGTGTGGTATGGAGGTAATCGCGAACCTTTACGTCTGTCACGCTCTCATAATGACGCAAATATATTATCCATAGGTGCTGGTCTAGTAGGGGGAAACCAAGTATTAGAAGCTGTCCAGATGTGGCTCGAAACCCCATTCTCCGGCGACGAGCGCCATGTTAGAAGAATTGGTAAGATAGAAGACAAATGAATGAGATTATTCCAGCCATTTTACCTACTAATGTTGAGGATTTGTTAAGGAAGACCGGAGAACTTCCGCTTGAAATTCCTTTTATACATTTCGATGTGCTTGAGGAAGATATTTGGGCTCCAATTGATAAAGACTTCGAAGTACATCTCATGGTCGAAGATCCAGAAAGAATCGCCAACCGATGGATAGAGAGAGGTGCTAAAAGAATCATCGTGCACAAGGTTGACCACACTCTTATGCAAAGCCGAGACAAAGCAGAAATAG
>JANLIM010000018.1 GCA_024654145.1 Candidatus Zambryskiibacteriota bacterium
CGGCTTTGCATAAGAGTGTGGTCAACCTTGTGCAAAGCCGAGACAAAGCAGAAATAGGTCTTGGGGTCGAGATAGATAAATCAGTGGATGAGTTCGCGCCATTCCTCGAATATGTGGACTTCGTACATCTCATGTCTATTAAAGAAATTGGTCACCAAGGCCATCCGTTTGATGAAAGAATCTTTGATAGAATAAAAGAGGTTAAAAAGGAATTTCCTCATTTACCTATAAGCGTCGATGGAGGTATTAGTTTAGAAAATTACAAACAACTCCAAGACGCAGGAGTAGATAGACTTATAATAGGCTCCCACTTCAAAGAAATATGGAACTCATTGACGAAAGAATAATAGAACTCCAAAGCAAAGCCAACGACATCCGCGTCTCTATCATCGAGTCTCTGATAGAAGCAGGCTCCGGACACACTGCAGGACCTCTGGGTATGGCAGATATCTTCACAGTTCTATACTTCCATACTCTTAAGCACAATCCCAAAAAACCTGAATGGCCTGAGAGAGACCGAGTAGTGCTCTCAAACGGTCACATCTGCCCTGTGCTCTATGCGACGATGGCTCATGCGGAATATTTCCCCTTAGAGGAACTCAAGACCTTGAGAAAGTTCGGCTCAAAGCTCCAAGGACATCCCCACAGGGAATTTCTACCTGCTCTTGAGACAAGTTCAGGACCTCTGGCATCCGGACTTTCTCAAGCTGTGGGTATGGCTCTTGCAGACAAAATGGACCATGGTTTAACTGCATCACGACGTATCTATGCACTTCTCTCAGACGGTGAGCTAGAGTCCGGGCAGATCTGGGAAGCAGCCATGCTCGCAGGCAAAGAAAAACTCCATAACCTGTGTGCTGTAGTTGACCGAAACAATATCCAGATCGACGGCTACACGGAAGAGATCATGCCTCTTGAATCGCTTTCTGATAAATGGCGAGCGTGGAACTGGCATGTCATAGAGATAGACGGGCACAATATTGAAGAGATAGCTGATGCCTTTGCCTCAGCTAAAAGTGTTTTCGGTAAACCAACAGTTATCATCGCTCACACAATCCCGGGCAGAGGAGTAAAGGAGTTTGAACGTGACTTCCGCTGGCATGGCAACCCTCCAGGTAAGGGCCCGACAGACATGATCCCTGCCGAAGAGCAGGGTAGAGTGGCTCTAAAGGAATTACGAACCTTGGGTGGTAAAATAAAAAGCGAACATGAGTAATCCGGACAATAAAAAGATAGTTCAGTTCCTATACGAGATGGGGACAATGAGGAAGATCTCTCGCATTCACCGCCAGACCTTTCTAACGGATGACATGACGGACAATATTGCGACTCACTCCTACCGCGTTGCCCTGATCGGTTGGTTTCTCGCCAAGATGGAGGGGGCAGATCCGTATAAGGTAGTAATGATGTGTTTGGCACACGATATGCCCGAGGTAAGAAGTAATGATCACAACTGGATACACAAACGATACGTAAAGATTTTTGAAGATGAAATTAAAAAAGAACAACTTGGAAGTCTCCCTTTTGATGACCTTAAAATCATGATAGATGAGTATGATAAGAAGGAGACACTAGAATCAATAGTGACAAAAGAAGCTGACATGGTTGATCAGATTTTCCTTCTTAGAGAATACGTGTGGCAAGGAAACAAAGAAGCTCAACTTTGGTTAGAAGGGTACGGCGGGAAGGAGGGCAGAGATAAGCTTGACCGGTTTAAGACAGAAAGCGCGCGTTCGCTTGCAGAAGCTGCCATGGCCGAATCTCCTTCGAGCTGGTGGAATAACTTAGCTACTGGCACAAACCGTTAGAACAATGTTAAATCTTGATTTAAAACTTAATACCAAACTCTTCGACAAGGATGTTGAGCAAGTTCCTATTCGCCAAGGATTTGGTGAGGGACTGGTTTTGGCTGGGAGCCAAAACCAGCAAGTTGTCGGTCTTTGCGCCGATCTTACGGAGTCCACTAAGATGAACTTGTTCGCGGAGAAATTCCCTCAGCGCTTCGTCCAGATGGGAGTAGCTGAACAAAACCTTGCATCGGTCGCTTCCGGCATGGCTGCTATGGGCAAGATTCCTTTTATAAGCTCTTACGCCATGTTTAGCCCGGGCAGGAACTGGGAGCAGATACGGACTACCATCTGCTATAACAACCAACCTGTTAAAATTGCCGGTTCTCATGCAGGTATTTCTGTTGGCCCAGACGGAGGCACGCACCAAGCCATCGAAGACATTGCTATTATGCGCGTCATCCCCAACATGGTCGTCATTTCTCCCTGCGACTCGATAGAAGCGAGGAAGGCAACTCTAGCAAGTGTTGAAACTGGTACGCCAGTTTATATTCGTTTAGCCAGAGAAAAAACTCCTGTCATGACTAGTGAAAAAACTTCTTTTGTAATAGGCAAAGCGCAGATATTCTGGCAGGGTACCAATGCAAAAGTTGGGATTATAGCAACAGGCGCTCTTTTATATAAAGCTCTCCAGGCCGCCAAAGAACTGCATGAGAAGGGGATAGAAACAGAAGTGATGAATCTCGCCACCATAAAGCCCTTAGATGAGAAGGCTGTCATAGCACTGGCCAATAGAACCGGAAAAATTGTTACAGTCGAAGAACACCAGATCCGTGGGGGTATGGGCAGTGCTGTTGCTGAGTGTCTAGCACAACACAAACCAGTACCTATGAGGTTTGTCGGCGTCGATGACAAGTTCGGCCAGTCCGGCACTCCAGAGGAGCTTATAGAGCACTACGGTATGGGTACCAAGTCCATCATCAAAGCCGTTAATGAATTGGTTTGATCATCACTCCTGCATTGTCAAGGTTCAACCTTGACAATAGTAGCTGCGTAATCAATCCACTCTTGAATATTTGATCTAAAATCTTCTGAAGTTAGGAAGTACTTCGGAAATTCAGATTTATTCAAAATATTTCCTTCTGGTATGCGCGAGTTCTCATTGGCATAATCTAAGTAGCTAGAAAATGAGTACGAATCTAAATATTTATTTGCTTTCGATTTGTCTTTTAACTTATGCTCTTTCCAATTTTTATCTAACAGGCTGATGGGGTTGAGGTGAATGTAAGAAAAAATATATTTTAGATAATTATCATTATATAAATGCTCCGCTTTAAATCGCCCTTGAAATAAAGCACCAGTTCTCTCATATTTTTTGTTAAAATACATCGTGTAAGCAGTGGAAAGTTTCTGCATAAAAAGACTTATTCCTCCCTCCCCACATTCTCGTAAAAGAAGGTGAAAATGGTTAGGCATAAGGCAATATGCCCCAATTTCCACAAGCTGATTCCCACGCTTCGTTGTCATTAATTCAAGAAACGACTTTTTTATTAAATCGCTTCGGTGAATAGCTTTGTCACTGTTACAGAGATAAAGAAGGGTTA
>JANLIM010000037.1 GCA_024654145.1 Candidatus Zambryskiibacteriota bacterium
GGCGAGCAGGCCAACCAGAAGACGCTTCATCCACCTCATAATAAGCCAAACATAAGGTTGACCAGGCAGGGCAAAATCTCTATCATGCGCACCTCTTTATTCCCTGATAGCTCAGTCGGTAGAGCGACGGACTGTTAATCCGCAGGTCCCTGGTTCGAGTCCAGGTCGGGGAGCCAGAGTTTTTTTCAAGTAATTTCATGCAGTTATATTGTGATATGCGGACTATTAGGCCACCCAAAGAGGTGGTTTTTTGAATTCTGATGGATCGTAATACTGAAAGTCCGTAGGTCACTATATGGTTCAGTGGAATTTTTTGTCTGTGTGTAATACTGAGCTACGCCCTCCTAAAGGTCAAAACCTTTTGGGAGTTTCTTGATGAGGGTCTATGAACGAGATTCTGCAGCTTCTGAAAAAAATGGTGGCTGTCACACCCCGAGTTCCATAAACAGTTATTGCTGCCAATTAGAGGCGGCAGCCTCGAGCTTCTGCCTACCTAACATTTCATTTTCTTTTTTTCTTCGAGGATATATTGATTTAATTGCTCTTGATTCATATTGCGCATTTCATCTTGGCTCCGCTCTCTTTTCTTCCGCATTAGTGCAATAGCACGCTCTGCTTCGCTGGGAGAAAGATCGATAATTCTTTTACACGCTAAAGCCCGGTATTCATCATCTTCCTCTACCTCAGTTTGTGTGCAAGCTGCCAGAAGAATTGCTATTACGGGAGCTAAAAATACAATTTTTGAATTCATGAATATTTCCAATCTATTCTTCAGTAGTCATGATTTATAAACAATGGTTAGCCAATCTATTGTGCTTCATACGTCAGTTCTAATTTATCGGCTGAATGAATGGCATCAGTCATACCGCCACCAGCAACTGCCTTTTTAGTTCTGCTGAATGGATCAATGCCAGACATAAACGATATAGAGCCCAAATCAATGCCAGCGGTATCACTATCGTCTGCAACACAAAGATAACGATCAGATTGATTATGTGAACTACAAGCTGCCCTGCTTGTGCTTCCAAATTCTTAATGTACAGTCTTGGGTCATAGCTCTGCTTTACTTACTCTATCTTGCTTCCAACACCTTCTACAAAAATCTTCTAACCATCAATCCACCCCTTTTCCTGAACAGGCTGCGTAGCGTCAGACTGAGAGGAAACAGTTGGCGGTAGTGCTTCCGCTAGCTGTGGCATTCCTGCAGAAGGCGCAAATGATGTAAGTTGTTTCTTGCCGCTTTCGATAGATACCTGGCTTTCATTAAATTTCTCTTCCAGAAACTGCTTAAAAATAATGTCGCTGCCCACAGTGACAATTGGGATGGAAAACCGTACAAAAATCAGAACCAGAAGGAACTTCGTCAACAAAATCGGCGGGATACGGCCTGTTGATTTAAACACCACCCAAGCCAATACTACACCCGATAAAATGGCTGAAAACACCCAAAAACTGCCTATATTGAGCAGAATTTTCATGATACCGAAAGACACACTGGCAATAAGCATCAGCTCTGAAAACTGCTCGACCAAGTCATTTACTGGATCAAGTATTTGTCCTGGAGTTAGCGTTGCTCCCACAAAAGCCGTTACCGATATCTCTGTTCCCTGTGCTACTGAGATAACACCATTGAGTAGTCGCGCTACTGCAAAACTGGTCAAGGCTCGATTAAGTCCTTCATCGATATGTTTTTCCGCAGTCGCATCTAAAGGCTTCAGCCATGAAAATGCAACGATGATAATAAGAACACCGAACAGCGCAAACTTCTCAATGTATTTTTTCATATGCACCTAACGATTTGATCTCGGCTTTTCTGCCAGCATGTCACTTCCCAGTTTCTGTGGCCACACCAAGTGACTTTGCAATTCCTTCATCCACGTATCTGGTTAACTGGTCATGGTCTGGATTGGCTTGCTTCAATTTTTCAGAAACCTGTTCTGCGCGTTGACGTAGCAATGCAATGCGTGAGTTCAACTGATTGATTGCATCATCTGTTCTTTTCTGCAACTTCTGGTTCAAAGCGTAAGACTCTTTGCCGACGTAGCCTTTATAAACAAGGTTCGTCAGTAAAATGAGTGGGTAAGTTTTGGCTCGGGCAGCTTTCCAAGTACATGATATAGCGCCAGTTCCAGCATTCTAAATGTCCGAAAGCCGT
>JANLIM010000039.1 GCA_024654145.1 Candidatus Zambryskiibacteriota bacterium
TCGGCTGTTTTATCACCAATCAAAATCTTAAACTGGTTTCTCACATACGCCACGATGTCAGAATTAAATTTGTCCCCTGCGACACGTAAATTTTTTGAACGCACTATTCCACCGAGAGAGATGAGTGCGATATCAGACGTGCCTCCTCCAATATCTATGACCATATTTCCAACTGGCTCATGAATAGGAAGCCTCATGCCTATAGCCGCAGCCATAGGTTCCTCCACGATATGCACTTCGCCTGCACCGGCGTTTCTCGTAGCATCACGCACGGCTCTGATCTCGACGTTGGTAATGCCGGAAGGCACACCGACTACCACACGCGGGCTGAGCATCTTGTTCGAGCCTGAGGTAGCTTTGCCGAGAAGGTAGGCAATCATCTCTTCTGTAGTTTCAAAGTCTGAAATGACGCCGTCGACCAGAGGCTTAATGGCTAAGATGTGTTCGGGAGTGCGGCCAAGCATGGCTTTGGCATCTGTGCCAATAGCCACGATCTGTCCGGTCTTTTGGTTTACCGCAACGACTGAAGGTTCGTTAATAACAATGCCACTGCCGCGCAGGTAGACAAGAGTATTAGCAGTACCGAGATCTATCCCGATATCGTGGGAAAATAACTGACGCCATTTTTGATAATTCAAAAAATTCTTCATTGCTTGAGTTCTGCTATCAGATTTTCCAGAGAAAGCATTTTTACTTCGTCTGAATTTCTCTCCTTTACTTCATAAAGCTTAGATTCCAAACTTTTGTCACCAATTACCACACGTGTAGGGATACCAATAAGATCCGCGTCAGCAAACTTCTCTCCGGCACGTAAATTTCTATCATCGTAGAGAATTTCCACTCCTTCTGCCTGCAATTTCTCATAAACCTCATTGGCTAACACCGAGTGTTGACCAAGGGAGATAAGATGGGCCCTAAAAGGCGCCACCTCTTTCGGCCAGACCATACCCTTTTCATCCGCAAACACTTCAGCCAATACTCCCATAAGCCTTGTAATACCAATCCCATACGAGCCTAAAAAGGCTGGCGTTTTATTTCCCTCCTTATCTGTGAAATAAAGCCCTAACTCTTCGCATTTTTTTGTACCAAAAGTAAAGATGTTGCCGACCTCAACTGCCTTCTTCATTTCAAAATCTTCCTTCTTTGCTCCGAGCTTCTCTAAAGTCTCATCGTTGAATATCTCTTCATTAAGCGCTAGCTTCCCATCTTTGTGTACATAAATATTGTCCTCGCCCGCTTCACAAATTGTCTGGAACTCATGACTAAATTTATCCGTAAAGACTCCACCAGAAGCCGAAGTCACGTAAGTGATATCTCCCAACCCTACCTTCTTAAATACATTAAGATATGCCTCAGTAGTCTTATCATAAAATTCCATGTGCTCTTTCTCGTCTCTAGAATACGAATACATGTCCTTCATTATGAACTCGCGACAGCGCATAATGCCGCTTTTTGCCCTTACCTCATTTCTCAGTTTGTTCTGAAATTGGTGTACATATTGAGGAAGATCGTTATAGCTAGAAATATGAGAAACCATGAGATTGGTAATGGGTTCTTCATGCGACCAGCCGAAACCGACCTCACTCCCGTTCTTTAACGCAGACTTGAACCATACATCAACTTTCTCATCGCTCCAGCGATCAGTTTTTTCCCACAACTCTTTAGGCTGTAGGGTGGACATTAAAATTTCCGAAGAACCCAAGGCCTCCATCTCTTTTGAAACAATTTTTTTAATCTTATTTACAACTCTCAAACCCAGGGGTAGGAGCGAATACACGCCCGCGATCTCTTTGTTTATAAATCCCGCGCGGGTGAGGAGAATGGCGTTTTTGGAAACTTCGTCAGCTGGGGCTTCTCGGCGTGTTTTGGTAAATAGTGAAGATTGCTTCATGGGGTTATTCTACCGAAAAGAGCCTTATATTGAAATGTATTTTAGAGTTGACAAGATCACCTTTAGTATGCTACGATAAAGAAAGTGGTGATGGTGCTGCTTTTCTGCCTTGCCATGGGCCTCCAAGGCGCATCTCTCATGGTCCCCCCGCGGTGGCACCTTCAAAAAACCACCGCGGGAGCGGGACTCGCTCTTTTTGTTCTAAATGTGGTATAATAGTAAGGTCTGGCACGGAGTCGTGCCAGACCTTCTTCGTTTTATTTTATTTAAAAAATATTCCTGACGTCTCTGATAGTAATAAGAATCATAAGGAAAATAAGGAGGGCAAAGCCAGCAGCATTTACGGCATTAAAGAATCTGGCTGGGATTGGTCTCCTGGTAATTGTTTCAATGCCCACAAACAGAAGTCTGCCTCCGTCGAGCGCTGGGAAGGGAAGAAGATTTATTATAGAAAGATTAATTGATAAGAGTGCGGTGAACGTCACAAGATAGCTCCATCCAAGGTCTTTCATATCCCCTACCATACCGACAATTCCTACCGGTCCTGTGACAGCTCCCAGGTCAGCCTTACCGACAAATGCTTGTGAGATAAGTGTAGCGATAGCCTTGGCTGTGAATACTGTGAATGCCCAAGTAGTTTTTAGTCCGTGCCAAAAAGCTTGATGAGGAGGAAGTTGTACTGTACCTATAGTCTCCATTGCGATACCTACAGCCGGCCTCTCGGCAATGATGTCAGTTGCCGGAGTGACGGTCACTTCTTTGGCAGTTTCTCCTCTATTAATTGAGAAGGTAATTGGCTCAGGAGATAAAGAAATGAATTCCGAGACAATCTGAGGCGAAAGCTGTGCGTCCTCTGTTGCACTTATAACGTCATTTCCCCTTGAAAGTGAGCCGATAGCATCCCCTGATTTTAATCCACCCAGATCTGCAGGAGAGCCAGGCACCACAAGAGTAATGATGGTGCGTGGGTTCTCAAGCGGCACAGAAAGACCCGCAGGAGAAGGGATACCTGTCATAAAACCAAGAGAAATTAGGAGCCATGCAAAAAGGAAGTTGAAGAAAACTCCCGCCGCAAGCACTGAAGCTTGGATGCCACGATTCTTGGATTGAAAACTTTCCGAAGAAACTTCTTCTGCCTCGGCTGAATCCGGGTTTTCTCCAAAGATTTTGACAAATCCGCCGAAAGGTAACCAGTTCAAGGTGAAATCTGTCCCCCACCAGGAGAAAAGTTTCTTGGCTCGAGGAGGATAGCCAAGACCGAATTCATCTACCCTGATGCCGAACTTTTTAGCCACCAGAAAATGTCCTAACTCATGGACGATGATGAGCGCGCTCAAGATGATGAAGAAAATGATAATAGACATTTATTTACGGCGTTGAATTACAAGGTAATTTCTGACTCCTTCTTTTCTTGAAGCTCTTCAAGTTTTGTATTGGTTGCATCGACTAGCTTCTGAAGCTCTGCCTTAAGACGGAACTTGTCGTCTTTACTTAAAGACTCGTCCTTCTCCATCTGCCCCAATACTCTTTCTCTTTCTGTGCGGACTCTGATACGAGCCTCCTCCAACTTCTCTTTAGAAAGTTTGATAAGCATGGTTCGACGCTCACTTGTGAGCTCTGGGAAAGAGAGCCGTAAGCCGTTGGAATCAAGAGACGCTGAAAGTCCGAGATTGGATTCCCGCACTGCCTTATCAATATCTTTAGCGACATCTTTGTCCCAAGGTACGACGCGCAAGGTCTTGGGGTCCTCAACAGAGACAGTTGCGAGCTGATGAATGCTCATTTTTGAGCCATAAGCTTCAACCTGCACAGCATCAAGAATGGCCGGCATCGCTCTGCCAGTACGAAGGCCTGTGTACTCTTTTTTGAGCCACTCAAGGGCGCTCACCGCTGCTGTATTAAATTCTTTGAAGTCGTAAGCCATATTTGGATTATAACACCTTGACCTATTTTAGCTCCTTTAATTCTATCTCAGATTTTGAGAGATCAAATTTAATAGTAAATAAATCGAAAAACCCTCTTTGCCCCACTACGCCGTATTGCATTACATTTCCGGCCACACTGGGCATAAATCCAGCTTCAATTTCATAAGGCCATCCCCCAACAACGATATTAACCTTATGCAAATAGTAAATTGAAGCCTTCCCACCAATTCCAAAAACCTCTTGAGGTTTCCCTTTCTTTACATTTATCCCAAGCGCTTCGCCAATTTCGGCATGGAAAATACAAAGATCTGCACCTGAATCGACACGAACTTCATAACCAAAACCGTCTGTATTACTAGATGATGAAACTTTTATCGGTATAACTGGACGAAGAACATTTCCAAATTTTTTATACCTGAATTTCATAGTTATCCCACGAACGAGGAAACTTTCTCCGGCATCCTGGTCAAAATAGGTGTTTGTCTGCTTTTAGCTTTGGCCCTTTCAAGCGCCTCTCGCGCAGTTTTCCCGGATGCAATAACAGTAACCTCGTTCTTGGCGAGTGCTACCCACAAACCCTTGTATTTCTTCTGTAAATTAGTCCAGTTAATCGGCATTTGTTTAATCATAACATTATAGGACGTATCGACCAAGTCAAGCTTTCTGAAGAATAAAAATTGGATAAGAGACACCTCAGCTTCAATAATAAGAAAACCGGCACCCTTCTTGGATGCCGGCCTCGAAAAAAGCTTACTTCCCTGAAGGAAGAAGGTGCCGCACGATAGAAAAGAAAAGCTTGGTTGGCTCAGGGTGATTATCAAACTCCCTTTTCACCCGTGCCAGGGCGCGGCTGTAGCTCAGCATGACATCCTCAGGCCTTTGCCCCACAAACTTTGCCGCTGCGGCAACGCTAGTGGAAAGCTGCTTTACCTTCTTCTCATCCCGGACGATGTAGAGATATGCGACTCGGTCGTAGCTCTCATCTCCGGGATACCTTGGAGGAGATTGAGTGACAAGCTGTGGTGGAAAAGTTTTAGAAAGGGTTGAATTTAACCCGACAGTAACTTTCTCCAGCACCCCTGCCTTAACCAGTAACGACCGGGCGGTCGAATATTTCTGAGTATCGCGCCCATAGTTTCCTTTTAAATCACTCACACGATGGTTCCAGTGAAGTTTCCCCTCTACTCTAATACCCCTTTCGAGGAGATCCGCGCAAAGATCCTGGAGGTTTGCAACTTGGGCCGGAACTTCCCTATGTTTTGGCATAAACTCACCTTTCAGATAAATCTCGTTGTACTCTACAATATAAATTCAGAAAATCAAATACGTTACTTTTATGCTATAGCATTTTTGTAACGTATAGGTTGATTCAACGCGAGAACGCAAGATAAATGTAGTTATAGAACTAAGGAGAGATGCTCGAGAATTAGCCGGGCGGACGCAGCCCTGTCATCGCTATAACGTCTGGCTTCATAAACTTTTTTCAACGGCTCAGTCGAGCCTTTGGCGCGCAAAAGCAAGAGTAGTTCGTCGAGAAAGACTGAAAGATTCTTCCCTTGCCTGCCGGCAGGCAGGTCAGCATCTGCAAACTTCTTGGCGAAAGCCATACGTTCCTTCAATCCAAGTGAAAGAAACTTCTCTGCATCACTGGTCAAAGCCGAGCTTTGACCAGTGTGAGCAGGGCGCATGATTTGCATACGACTTCGTAGAGTTGGAATAATCAACCCTTCTTCTCTCACCACCAAGAAGAAGTGCGTATTCTCGTACGGATCCTCAAAAGTTTTGAGGAGTGCATTCTGCGCCTCGATACTCACGCGCTCTGGAGCGATAAAAAATATTTTTCTCTCGCCAAAGGCTTTCCTCGCAGCTGCGACAGTGAGCTTTCTTGCTTCATCTATACCAAACAATTCCTCGGTAAAGAGGAAATAGTCCGGAGAGCCTGTGAGCGTGGCTCCGTTTTCCACCCAAAAAGAATGCAAGAAAGCTTCGGCGGAACTCCGCTCGCCTACCAGAAGATAAGCGTGGTGAAGGGAATCCGCCATGAGAGCTAGTTAGAGACCTCTGCCTTCTCTACACTAAGTAACTCCACTTCGAAGATGAGAGTAGCGTTCGGAGGAATAGGGCCAACACCCTGTGCTCCATAAGCGTAGTCAGGGGCAATGATGAGAGTTCTCATGCCTCCCTCGCGCATGCCTTGCATGCCTTCGTCCCAGCCGCGAATCACACCACCCGCACCAAGAGTAAAGGTGAAGGGAGTATTAGAATCACGAGAGCTGTCAAAAACTTGTCCGTTCTGAAGCGTGCCGACATAATGCACTGTAAGCTTGTCTCCCGGCTCTGCAATTTCACCTTCGCCGACTGTAGTGTCATTTGCACTATATCCTGTTTCTGGCATTGGTGTGTTTTGGTTAGTCCCTTGGTTAACTTCCTGATTGCTAAAAAGATTCATAAATGGTCCGGAGAAGAAGAGGTAGCCTAGGAGAGCCAGCCCTGCAAACACCGCGATTGTTTGGTTTCTCGTCATTTTATTCTTAATATTTTTAGGATTACCTCTTTATGATATGATAGCCTCATGGATGACGCAACTAAGCAAAAGCTTAAAGACGATCTCAAATTAAGCCGCCCTGAGATGGAAATGATCGCCACGGAAAGAGTAGCTGATATCTCAAAAGAGTTTAAGGAAGGCTTCAAGTTCCTCTCTGACTACCCTAAGTCAATCACTTTCTTCGGCTCAACTATGTCTGTGGAGGGTGACCCTTATTACGAAAGCGCCCGAACCCTCTCAGGAAGGCTTGTCAAAGAACTTGGGTATTCTATTGTCTCTGGAGGTGGTCCCGGCATCATGGAGGCAGCGGACCGTGGAGCGTACGAAGCAGGTGGGGATTCGCTTGGTCTACTTATCAACCTACCGAACCAGCAACCCACCAACCCTTATATTACAAAAAGCATAGGCTTCCATTATTTCTTTGCCCGTAAGGTCTGCCTTACTTTCGGAGCAGAGGTTTTCGTTTTCTTCCCAGGAGGCTTCGGAACACTTGATGAATTTTATGAAATTATAACTCTCATCCAAACCCAAAAGATTGAAAGCGTTCCCATAATCTGTGTCGGCAGTGAATATTGGAACAAAGTAAAAGATTTTATGCATAAGGAAATGCTTGAACGAGGATTTATCGCACCCGAGCACGTAGACCTCTTTACCATTACTGACAGCCACGACGAGATTATAGAAATGGTAAGAAAAATACCAGTACGCATCAGTATTCCTCTTAGTGCTAGAGCTTAAATAATTTTAGCACCTTGACTAGACACATAGCATGTATGCTTGACAAATAGAGTGTAATATGCTAAGGTTACTAACAGTAGGCGGAATATCGCCTTGTACAAATCCTTTTTCGCCCCTTAGCTGGGGTAGGAGGCCATATGGCCATTCTTCTGGGAATCCTCGCCGTCGCGCTCGTGATCTTCGTCACAGTAGCCTCAGGCTGCTGGTGGATCCTGCCGATCGTCATCTTTCTGGCGGTCTGCTACGGAGCCTGGCACTACGCCGGACCCCTCACCCCCCGCGTCATGCGCGGATGGTGGAGGCGCAACCGTGCCCGGCTCGCCCGAGCCGTAGTGCTCGCGCTTATCGCATTCCTGGTGCTCGCCACGCTGTGGTGCATCTGGGAGCGTCTGCCGGACTGCAACGGTGGCTGCTGGGATGGACCGGCGCCGGTTGCGGCATCTGCGACGCCGATGCCCGCGGCAATGTCACCCATTGCCTCTCCGGACCACACCAGCACCCATTTCCGGGTGACGGTTGGTACGGAGTGGACGGAACCGATTCCGGTACCGCTCGGAGGACGGATCGGCTTCGCGAGCGAGCGCGATCTCGTCCAGTACGAGGTCATGGATCCGGAGGGGAAGGTTTACGCCTTTCCCACTCCCGGTAACGTATATCGGGACATCCCAAATCCAAGCTCGCTCCGCTTCCGTTCCAAGGAAGTTGAGCCGGTGATCATCAGAGTGCGAGTCACTTCGTGACTCGCACCATCAACGCAAAAGACGCTCCTGACCACGTGGTCTCGGGCGCCTTTTTTCATATCCGTTATCAATTCTAGAGTCCCAAGTAATCTGGGCCGTCTATGCCGAAGGTGCCTATCACGAGACGTATGAGACCGTAGGCTGAGATCATGATAAACATCCCAAAGAGCCCGTAAAGAATCTTTTTCTTCCCTTCCTCCCGCTTAGTGTCGGCTGTCTGAGTAGCGATAAATTCTACTATCCCCCACAGGAAGACAAGCATAGCAACAGCGAAGGCCAGAAGGATAATCGGGTTGAGGATATACTGATTGATCTTACTGAGAAGCTCTGTAACGGGCATAATTGTGGACTACTTGTAGTGAGCGGTTTATCCTGAGTTTGTCGAAGGGAGTCGAACTAGATACCCTGAACTCCAGGAACCTGAGCATCACCGCCCTGATCAATGTTAAGAGAGGTGCCGATGAAACGTACGAGGCCCCAAACAGAGACCATGACAAAGAGAGCAATAACGCCCCAAATCATGAGGTGCTTACCTTCTGCCTTCTTCTCTTCTCCACCGAGGATAAACTTCACAAGGCCCCAGAAGAACGCAAGGAGTGCGAGTGCCACAACAATAGGGAGAGCGATACCTACCAGTCTACCTATTGAGTTCAAGAGGTTCTCAAGACTGCCGAGGTTCTGAGCGAAAGCGAGCATAGGAGCAAACGCTAGAGTGGCTAGAATAACTTTTTTCATTTATTTAACTTATTAGACTTATTAACTATTTAATACCTACGACGGTATATTTTAATGATACGTCAATAGGAGCAAAAGACAACTGATCAATCCCCATAACATGGGGATTGATCCCCCTAGCGGCGAAATGATGGTATAGGTTGTATTGCACGAGATTCGATACCAAGTTGTCTTCCAATAAACTCTGTAAGGCCCCAAACTGTGACAAGGACAAAAAGCGCTATCACTCCCCAGGTCATTAGTCTCTTGCCATTTGCTACTTCACTTTCATCCCCTGCTTTCATAATGAACTTAGCAAGACCCCAAAAGAAGACGAGTAAAGCGATACCAGCCGTAATAGGAATAAGTAATTGAATCAAGTCTCCTACTCTCGTAATCAGAGTTTGTGTCTGGGTAAATTGAGCGAAGGCAACAGCTGGAAATACAATTAAGGCCACAATTGATAACATTTTTATTAATTTCTTCATATATTAATTATACTAATTTGTAGGCAACTGAGGAATGCCAAACTGTGTAAAGCCAGCTTCATTCGAAAAGAACGCAATAATCCCCCAGATGGTGATCATGATGAAGAGGGCTATTAGACCCCAAACCATCAGACTCTTACCCTCGCTTACAGCCTTCTCATCCCCGCCCACCTTTCCTATAAACTTCACAAGGCCCCAGAAGAATGCGAGTAAAGCCAAGCTTGCTATAACAGGGATAAGTAGTTCTATAAGCTTAAGGAATACTTCAACAAGCTCGCTAAAATTCCTTGGAGCCCCAGTTCCTGTTGAAGGTGGTGTGAATAAGAGAGGGTTCATATTTATGCTGGGCAAGCTGGACCACCGAGCTGCCCGATGGTCATACATATCACCGTAGCGAAGACCCAGGCACCGAGAAGTATGGCCGTACCGATAGCTGTATAAAGCAGGGACCTATGCGCCTTTTCAATATCTGCTGGCTTGCCTCTCGCTATTACATAGAGGAAACCAGAGTAAATGAAAGCAAGTACAGCAATTACCCCGCCTATAGGCATGAGGATTTTGTTAATGATGGTTTTTATCAAAGCAAAAAGAGAATTTGGGCCCCCTCGAAAAGGATTTTCAAGACCTGTCGGCGTTTGAACTGTACCTCCACCTTGCTCATTAAACGAACCCCCTCCCGAATCATTAACTGTCCCCCCTCCTTGTGGTGATTGAGCAAAAACCAAAACCGCCCCAAAAGCCAAAAAGATTGTTAGAGATAAAGCTGAAGCTAAAAAAGATTTTTTCATCGTTAATTTAAGGTTTAAAACTCTCAAGGAAAGAATATTCCGGCTTTAGAAGCGCACTAGTAATAGTGTAAACCACAAGCCATGCTCCCAGTATCCACAGGTAGCCTATGAGCACGGAGAGGAAGATGTCTTTTGCCTTAATTTTGGCAGACTCACTTCCCCCTGAAGTAAGGAGCTTAAAGCCTGCGTACATAAAAGCGATTGCGGTCAGAAAGGTTGCCAAAACCACCAAATTCGTTATAACTGCATTTGCAAGCTGCATAAGATGGGAAAAAGTGCACGCTTCAGCAAATTCAGGAGGATTATTACAAACTATAAGTGGTTGCCATATGGCCATATATCTATAATAAGAGCATTAATTTAATTTTTCATCAAGGTCTCAAGTGCCCGGCTGGCGACATTCACAGCTTCCTGCGTCCTAGCCCGCCCACTGGTAACCCCGTCTATCATGTCGCGGAAAATGTTGCGAGTGGCAACATTTTCTGGATCAAGCCAGCCTCTAGCCTGAAGTGCCGCCTCAAAGAAAACTGAGATGACAGCATCATTCTGCTTTACAGAAAGAAGATCTCGCCTAGCGGTAGGTAGGATAAGCTCGTAAGACAAAGGTTCTGCCACTTCTCTTGATACAAGAAGAAGTGCTGCTCTAAAGGCAGCACCCGTATTCCTCACACCTCGGGTAATAGAGACTGCATGAACCTTGCCGTATGTAATAGTGCGGCCGGAAACTCTAGACTGAGGCACAGGCGCCACGCCGAAGTTCAAATTCGGGTTTTTGTTTCTCAAAGCAGTAAGTTCACTTGCAAAGCCGAGATAATACGCTGAGTCTCCACTGGTAAAACGAGTCTGTGCTTCCGACAGAGAGCGGTTCCAACTATAATAAGTCTTGGTCGGGTTAGAAAACTGGGTATAGAAATCCAACGCAGACTCCGATGGCGCGACAGCAAGTCCGAAGTTTTCCGTAAGAAATGGTCGCAGCTCAGCCCCAGAATAACCCGTGATAGGCGTCCCTGCCTGGAGCATAAGGAGAGAAAGAATTTCTTTAAAGTTATTAATATTCCTCGTCTCGCCGAGAGCTACAGTGGACTGGACGACGTTACCAGCCGCATCACGTTTAGTGAGTTTTGAAGTCAGAGAATATATTTCATCCCAGTAAGCCATTGGTTTAGCCTCTCCAGCCGAAGATAGCAAATCACGGTTGTAGTACATAACCAACGGGTCGACAATAAGCGGAAGACCATATATGCCCTCCGGTGTCATGAAAAGCTCGCCTTCCTCCACAAAAGCTTCTTTGAAGTCTCTCTCGCTCACACTTTCATACGGTATAGCCATAAGCTTCGACTTATTTTTAAGAAGCCTGTCCTGGCTTGTGATAAGCAAATCCGGGCCCTGGCCGCTCGCAAGTGCTTCTGTAAACTCCTTATCTATAGTCTCGCTCGACTTCTCTACATAAACCAAACTTAGGCTCTTGTCTATAACTGGCACCACAGTTCCCAATATAGAACTAAAAGCCTCCGCAGGTAGATCACCCCAAATAGTCACAGTTGCCTCTTGGTTCGAGGATCCGCCCTGATAAAATGCGAACATAAGCACCGCAATAATTATGAAAAATCCAAAAACAACCATCAAAATAATCTGGAACTTGCTCATAAGCTAATTCTATACCAAAACTTCCCCTAAATAATCCCCACTCTCCATGTCAAGGACGGCCCTTGACATGTATAATCAAGAAATGAAAAACAGAGATTATAAAAAATTTGTATGTGGATCCATTTTTCATGTATACAATCGTGGAAACAATAAAGAGATAATTTTCTATGACGAGGAAGATTATCGTGCTTTCTTGTTTCGTCTTGGATTAGCTCTAGGATTTGAATTTAAAGAACTTCTAGAAAACCCGCTTACTTCTATCCCCGCTTCAAGAATACGCATAACTAATTCCAAAAAAGGTCTCTTTAAACTCCATGCTTTCTGCCTTATGAAAAATCACTTCCATTTATTGATTGAGCAATGCTCTGATGTGCCCATATCAAAACTAATTTCAAAAGTATGTACAAGCTATGCAATGTATATAAACAAAAAATACAAAAGAGTTGGTCATGTATTCCAAGACAAATTTAAAGCTGTTCTGGTAGAAAATCATGCACAATTAATGTGGACATCTGCTTATATCCATACTAATCCGGTAAAAGATGGGTACACAAGCCATCCATCAAAGTACAAATGGAGTAGTTTTAATGATTATGTTTTAAATAGAAACCTACCTCTAACCTATAAAGATATGTTGGAATCAGTGGTAAAGAGTGATTTCGAAAAAGAAACGCTAGAGTTGATGAAAGATATGTCAAGGACGGCCCTTGACACCCTTGACACCTGGGAATTTAAATGAAGCTATTCAAATTTATAAGCAAATGAGAGATGCAATAGAATCGCCTTCACGAAGCTTCATAATTCTCACTCCTTGAGTTTGTCTTCCTAGAACTGGAATTTCGTTGAGATCAACTCGCACGACTTGAGATTTTTTAGAAATTGCTATGACCTCTTCTTCCTCGCCTGAGACAATCTGAGAGGATATTACGCGGCCGGTCTTGTCTGTGACCTTCGAAGTCAATATACCCGAGCCACCACGACCCTGTGCCTTGTATTCTGTAAGTTCTGTTCGCTTGCCGTAGCCATTAGCAGAAATAACAAGAAGATGCGCCTTATCCCAGTTCTTCTTGATCACATGAGCACCAATAACCACATCACCCTTACCCAAACTAATGCCGCGCACACCGCCGGCTGAGCGGCCCATCTCACGCACACCGGATTCTTTAAAGCGTATAGACTGTCCTTCTTTTGTCACTATAGAAATGTCATCTCCTGCTTCTACATGTTCAACAGTCACCAATCTATCGCCAGGAGCGAGTTTGATAGCGATGATGCCCGAAGAGCGCACGTCGTTAAACGACTTCGCCGAAACCTTCTTGGCCGTGCCATTTGCTGTAACCATGAAGAGTGAGCCTTGAATGTTCTTCACCTCTTTGGGCATTGGGAGAATCGACGTCACCTTCTCTTCATCAGAAAGGGAAATGAAGTTCATAATGCTTTTACCACGAGTGGCACGTTTGCCTTCAGGCAGGTCATACATTTTGATCTGATACGCCTTGCCTTTGTCGGTAAAGAAAAGAAGGTCGTCATGAGTAGAAGCAGTGAGGAAGCTTGTTACGAAGTCTTCTTCTTTAGTATCAAGATCGACTACGCCCACACCTCCCCTTTTCTGCCTCTTGTACTCGTCTGGATTGGTGCGTTTGATATAGCCGCCGGAGGTCAAAACGAGAGCATTCTCTTCTTCTGGCACAAGGTCTTCAATTGAGAGCGCTTTGACTCCGCCCTTGATTACTTTAGTGCGGCGCTCATCACCAAACTTTTCTTTAATAGTAATGAGTTCGTCTTTGATTACCTTTAAAATCTTCTTTGGTGAAGCGAGCAACTCCTTCATCTCTTTTATAAATGCCTGAACCTCTTTGAGCTCGTCTTCAATCTTCTGCCTCTCAAGCCCCGCAAGCTTCTGAAGACGCATTTCCAAAATAGCATTGGCTTGGATATCCGAGAATTTAAATTTCTTTATAAGGTTAGCCCTAGCGTCATCGATAGTCTTTGAAGCGCGGATAATTTTAATCACTTCTTCGATATGGTCGAGGGCTTTGGAAAGGCCTAGCAATATATGTTCTCGTTCCTCAGCACGTGTAAGATCAAAGAGTGCTCGACGCCTAACAACAGCTTCGCGGTGTTTAAGAAACTCAACCAGCATGGTCTTCAAAGCGAGTGTCTGCGGTACACCATCTACAAGAGCGACAATGTTGAAGTGGAATGTGTCTTCGAGCTGAGTGTGCTTATAGAGAGCGTTTAGAATCTTTTGCGGCTGGGCACCAGACTTAATATCTATAGCAATGCGAATGTCTTTGGTCGATTCGTCTCGCAAGCCTTTGATACCCTCAATCTTTTTCTCCCGGTGGAGATCAGCAATCTTCTCTATAAGAGCGGACTTGTTCACTCGATAAGGAATCTCTGTAATGATGATTTGATAGTTCCCTGCTTTATTCTCTACTATCTCTGCCACGCCACGTGCGACAACACCACCACGCCCGGTCGCGTAGGCGTGTTGAATATCCTTTTCGTTAAAAATGATGCCGCCTGTAGGGAAGTCAGGGCCTTTAATAAATTTCAAAAGATCTTCAGTAGTAGCGTCTGGGTTATCTGCTAGATGCATTGTCGCGTCGACTACCTCGCCGAGGTTATGCGGAGGAACATTTGTCGCCATACCGACAGCGATGCCCAAAGTACCGTTTAAAAGCAGGTTGGGCACAACAGTCGGTAGGACCATAGGCTCTACTTTTGTACCATCGTAGTTTGGTTTAAAATCGACTGTCTCTTTATCAATATCTTTGAGCATCTCACCACCAACACGGCTCATCTTGGCTTCGGTATATCTATATGCAGCAGCATTGTCGCCATCAATAGAACCGAAGTTACCTTGTCCGACTACCAATGGATAGCGCATAACGAAGTTCTGCGCCATCTTAACCATCGCGTCATAGACAGAAGTATCGCCGTGCGGGTGATACTTACCAAGCACATCTCCGACAATAGTTGCGGACTTCTTAGTTTTGGCGCCCGCATGCAAACCAATCTCATTCATCGAGTAAAGAATGCGGCGGTGCACAGGTTTCAAACCGTCACGTACATCAGGCAGTGCACGGTCGGTAATGACCGACATAGCGTAGTCGATGAAGGATTCCTTCATCTCGTTGGTGATAGGGCGCGCAACTACACGGTCGTTTAGGACAACCTTTTCTTCATCTCCCGCTTCCGGATTTTTCTCTCTGCTACTGGCCATAGGTATTCAAAGTGTTTGTGCTACCGGCACTATTTTGAGCTTCGTAATTTACCACTTCCAAACTCTCCTTCAATTCCCCCATATTACCTATAAGGCTCTGGAAACTCACAGCAAATCCTCTAAAAAGAGAGCCAAATGGATTGGGTTGAGTGACAGCAGTGTTAGCGCTCGCTGGAGTTGCCTCATTTGTCACACCAAATGTTGCAAGTGCCCAGATTGAAAAGATAAGGAGAGTAAAGATGCCCGAAGTTAGTAGAGCAAAGCGCTTTTTGTGTGCGGGTGGCCTTTGGTGAAGTGTAGCGAGATAAGTTCTCATTTTTTGTTTCTTGTTACTTGTATCTTGTATCTTTCCTACTCTTCTTTTAAAACCACAATCTCACTTTCTTTACCCTCTAGGTCCTTCTTTTTTACCACATATTTGTCTATGGCCTCTACCTTACTCTCTCCACCTTCTTTTATAAACTGTTCAAGTAGAGTCTTATTATAGTGCATTGGTATGATGACAGAAGGCTCGAGAGAGACAGCAAGTTTATAAGCCTTGGCCGCATCGAGAGTCTCTCCGCCTCCAACTGGAACAAAAAGGATGTCGATGTCTTCCAGATTTTCTAAAGTTTCTGCGGGAATCTCCGGATTTGCCAAAGCTCCGAGAAAACAAAGCTTCATGCCTTCAAAAGTCATCATATAAATAGTGTTGAGAAGGCCGGGCTTGTCCGCCATAGCTTTAGCGTCGGCGGGGCCTTGGGAAAGATAGCCTTTGATAAAAACGTCTTTAATTTCGTATTCGCCAGGCCCATCAATAACAAAAGATTCTTTTTCTCCGCGAGAAGTTTGCTCGCGTCCGTTCATATCCGGATGCTTAGTGGTAATG
>JANLIM010000022.1 GCA_024654145.1 Candidatus Zambryskiibacteriota bacterium
ACCGAAGAGGTGGAAGTGAAGGAAGTAAACCCTACTACGCACAAGACTACGAAGGGCGAAGAAGAAAAAAAGGTTAAGGCCCCTGCAGAAGTTTCTGAGACTCAAGCCTATCTCGACAAAATCCCTACCCCACCGCAAGTTGAAGACTTGGTAGAAGGTCCTGTTATTAGTATTGATAAAGGTGCGGTCTATATAGACCTGCCTCCTTATGGTACTGGTATCATCTACGGTCGCGAGTTTATCAATGCTCGAGATATTATTAAAAGAATAAACATTGGTGACACAGTAGCCGGCAAAGTCGTAGATATCGGTGGAAAAGAAGGCTACATCGAAATATCACTTAAAGAAGCTCGCCAGGCTATTATCTGGAACGAAGCCGAAGAAGCTATCAACGAGAAACGAGTCTTTGAACTCCCTATTACAGATGCCAACAAAGGCGGACTGATCATCAACTGGCAAGGTATTACAGGATTCCTCCCTGCATCCCAGCTCAAACCTGAGCACTACCCTCGTATCTCCGACGGCGACAAAGACAAGATTCTTGATGAATTGAAGAAACTTGTCGGTGAGAAACTGGCTGTCACTATCATTGGTGTCAATCCAAAAGAAGGCAAGCTCATTTTCTCTGAAAAGTCTCCAGAGACAAAGGAGAAAGAGAATATCGTTGCACGCTACGCACTCGGCGATGAGCTCACAGGAGAGGTTACTGGCCTAGTGGACTTCGGAGTCTTCGTGAAGCTTGAGGAAGGACTAGAGGGACTCGTGCACATCTCTGAGATCGATTGGGGTCTTGTTGAGAATCCTAAAACCATGTTTAAGATCGGCGAGAAGGTGAAGGTCAAGGTCATCGAGATCAAAGACGACAAAATCTCCCTCTCTATCAAAGCGCTCAAGGAAAACCCATGGAGAGAAGCTGAGAAGAAGTACAAGAAAGACGATGTTGTTGAGGGCGTGATCATCAAGTTCAACAAACACGGCGCCCTCGCTTCAATCGAGGAAGGTGTTGCAGGACTCATCCATGTATCCGAGTTCGGAAGCGAGGAAAAGCTTCGTGAGAAGCTCGAGATGGGTAAAGCGTACTCATTCAAAATCTCCCTCTTCGATCCAAAGGAACAGAAGATGGCTCTCTCTTACATCGAGAAGATGTAGTTCTAAAATAAATCCAAATCAAAAACGCTCCATAGTGAGCGTTTTTGATTGTTTGACTCCTCTTCCTTAATCAGCTAGTGTCAATTTCGGCCTTTGCACAACCCTGGAGACTTACATGGACCCGATTGAATTGCTCCTCTATGGCACGGACGCTCAGCGTCGCGCGATCAAGTTGGTCGACCTTTTCGAGTACTTGGTCCCCCACGTCGCTGTGGCCAATGCTCTCGACTCGGTGAACCTCCGCCTGAAAGAATTTCATGGCGAATTCCCCTGCTTCGTGAGTCAACTTTCCCTCAGAACCAACTCCGAAGAGAACGTCCTCCTCGGAATCGACGCTGAAGGTCTGTGCCCGGCAGTCACTCTGCACACCGAAGCATACGCCAGCATGTCCTCTCGTATGCCTGGCTTCCGAGAGCTGGCTCGCATGTTCTACTGCCACGATAAGGAAAGATTCCAACCTCGAGAACTGATCATGAAGCGAGCCGAGGAAGTAGGGGTCTTCGTCGGAGTCTTGAGCTGGGACCACCTCATGAACTCAGTCCAGGGCTCTCTCACGAGGTTGGGGGCTCTCAAGAAGTAGAACCTCACGCCACCTCTATCACGCACGCCGCGGCAACCCCGCGGCGTTTTTCTTATTAAAAGCGAAGTAAAAGTATTACGAAAAAGCCTAACCGGAATGAAAAGCCATACTATGGCTTTTCATCGGCGGGAGTTCGAGCAGAATCCCGAGCACGGGATTACTGTGTGGTTTTTCGCAGTACTTTTGTGAAGCGAGTTAGGAATTAAACTCCGTCATTGCTGGTTGTAGGCCTCTGTCTTTGATAGTCTCGACTACTGTCACAACGGTTTTAAAAACTTTTTTAAGGGCTTCCATCTCAGGCTTTTTGAATTCAGTGAGGATATGCTTCTCAACTGCGGCTTCTCCTTTCGGCTTTTTTAACTTACCACTTGGTGTTTTAGGAGATATACCAATGCGAATACGGATGAAGGCTTCAGTCTTGAGGGCATGGATAATGCTCTCAAGACCCCTATGCCCACCGGAGCTTCTATTGAAAGAGATTTTCATAGTGCCGATAGACAAATCCAGATCGTCGTAAATTACAATCAACTTATCAAAGCTTTTTTTACCGGCCATAGCTTTAGCGACGGCCCGGCCAGAATGATTCATAAAAGTATCTGGAGTCACAACTTTTACTCCGCTCACTTTCAGAGCGACAAATTCAGCCGCCATGCGCCCGGCGTTATGTCGTGTTAGAGAATATTCTTCGCCCGGATTGCCTAAACCTACGACAATATACATATTGCTATTGTGTCAAACAACTTTAGATAATACAATCATGGCAACTTATGAATCCTACGGAAGAAAAAGCTGCTCCCCGTTCTGATTTTTTTAAAGAATCGATCAAACTTATCCTTCTCGCTGTTCTCATCGTCATTCCCTTCCGCCTCTATATCGCCCAGCCCTTCATCGTCGACGGCGCTTCTATGGACCCGACCTTCGCCTCCGGTCAATACCTCATAGTCGACGAACTTACATACCACTTCAACACTCCCGAAAGAGGTTCTGTGCTTATATTTAAATACCCTCGTGATCCGAAAAAGTACTTTATCAAACGAGTCATAGGCCTCCCAGGCGAAACTGTAGTGATAAGCGGCGGACAGGTCACCATAATCAATACTCTAAACCCAGACGGCTTCGCTTTGGATGAACCTTATGTTGAGTTTAGAAAAAACGATAATCTCAACTACACACTAGGTGTTGGAGAATACTTCGTCATGGGAGACAACCGTGCCCAAAGTGCCGATTCCCGTGTCTGGGGCCCCTTACCAGAAGCCAACATCATCGGCCGACCCTTTATAAGTTTTATCCCACCCGACATTTTGCCTGGTGACGCACGAAATTATCAGAGCGAAAATAACCAAAACAACTAATGTTAAAAGAAGCGACAAGACCAGTATGGAGTTTGAATGAATTCGACAAGACACTGGTCACCGCGACTTATTTCGGCTTTATGCCTATTATGGCGCCAAAAGTTACCGATGCAGATATAGAAGCCGCTAAACATTGCATCCCACACCCTCACTTCGACGCCGTGGAAAAAGCTGCACTTATCCGTCACTACAACGAACACAACTTTGCCTCTCTACCACACCCACTCGCTCTCGCTTACTGCTTAGGAGGCGGCAAGCGTAGGACTCAGGGCTACAGCCTCCACTTTATTGGCGCACAAACTGGCATTGCCGAAGCCACGCTCATCCGCACAGCTCTATCCATACTTGCCGACGAAGGCTACGAAAATCTGCACGTAGACATCAACTGCATCGGTGACAAGGACTCCTTCTACGCCTACGAACGCGAGCTTATAAATTATGTCAAAAAGTTCGGTGCTGATATGTCCGAAAGCCTTAGGCAAAGTTTGAAGCAAGACATCTTCAACCTTTTTAAACACGATGAAGAAGAGGCTGCTCGTCTACGCTCTACTGCTCCTTCAAGCATCAACTTCCTTTCTTCCCTAAGCCGTCTTCATTTCAAAGAAGTTTTGGAATACCTCGAATCTCTCGGCATCGACTTCCGTCTCACTCCAGAATTAATCGGAGAGAAAAATCATTCTTCCCACACAATCTTTGCTATCAAAGGCATAGGTAGCTCAAATAGCAAAGAGGGTAATGAAAGTACACTAGCCGTAGGCTACCGCTACTCACGCCTAGGTAAGAAGATGGGTTTCAGAAAAGAAGTGCCTATGGCTGGTGTTACTCTCTTTTCCCAAGACCAGCAAGTGGAGAAAAAAGTTTACAAACAACTTCCTAAGCCAAAGTTCTATTTAATCCAACTTGGCCGTGATGCCAAAATGAAAACGCTCTCACTCATAGAGCTTTTGCGCTCACACAAAATCCCTGTGCATCACTTCCTCGGCAAAGACAAACTCGCCGTTCAACTTTCTAACGCAGAAAACCTACGTGTGACGTATCTCATCATCATTGGACAAAAAGAAGCCATAGACGGCACAGCCACTATTAGAAACATGTCCACCCGTGCCCAAGACACTATCTCCGTTGAGATGCTCCCCGACTACCTCAAAAACATCGCGCTCTAACCCTGGTCAAAGCCGAGCTTTGACCACTATTCAAGTTCTTCCAAATAAGGCAGTTCATTTTCAAGAACTTTGGATGGACTAGTTTTTATAAACTGGTCATAATGTTTTTTACTTTTAAATCTTTCTACCAGTATCGAATGGCTAAGCAGGCTTCCCCAACGATTTTCTCCTATGCAATCTTGATAACTAGACCAAGGATACTTATCTTCCTTTCTAAACCATTGTGAAATTTCTCTCGGATTCCTGTGAATATACGCAGAAAGGTGAAGTAATTGCCGATCATCACTTATATGTACAGCACGATACGGCCCCTGGAATACGTGCCCCGATTTTCCATATTTGGTATTGTAATACTTTGAATAAGCTGTGAGCACTCTTTGCATATACGAAGCAATTCCTCCTTCTTCAAGTTCCTTAACAATCAGATGAAAGTGATTTGGCATAATACAAAAAGAAACAAGCTCAACTACTCGCTTCCTTATAATTTCCTTTTCATACCCCCTGGTCAAAGCTCGGCTTTGACCAGTGCAAAATCGCACGAACTCTTTAACAACACGACTTATATGTAGGATTTTTACAGGAGCCTGAAAATAAAGGATCAGAAAAAGAAATCTGACGTAATCATTTAAATTATGAAAAATAATTTGCTTGTTTACTGCCCGGTTAAATATATGGTAATGCTCACCTGGAGCGATTCTCAAAATTCTCATACTTTTATTCTATGGTCAAAGCCGAGCTTTGACCAGGCTTTAACCAACTTGTAACTATGTTCTATTGCCTAAATTGGGCTCATGTGTTAAATTATCGACCTATGCAATCAATGGTCAATATCGAAGTTGCGAAGGGTCCAAACGAGAACAATCTCGGGGTTTTGAGGCGCTTTACCAAGCGTGTTCAGGCCGCAGGTATCCTTCCTCGTGTACGTTCCAAGCGCTACTCTGAGCGCACCCTATCTGCTAATACTAGAAAGGCTAAGACTGTTGCCTCTATCAAGAAAAAGAAAGTTACCACCGAACTCATCAAGCTCGGCAAAATGACCGAAGTCACAACCTTTGGACGCAGGAAGAGATAGGGAAAAATTTACAATTTCCAATTTGCAATTTTCAATTAGGAATACAACAAAAAGAAGGGTTCCTAGAATCCCGTTTGAAAGTATTAAAAACAAAATACTTGGCGCAGACTACGAACTTTCGCTTGTTTTCTGCGGCGATGCCCTCTCGCATAAGCTCAACAAGGGTTATCGCAACAAAGACAAAGCCACCAACGTACTCGCCTTCCCTCTGGCAGAAAATTCGGGTGAAATTTTCATCAACTTGTCCAAAACCCTGCCTGCCGGCAGGCAAGGAAAGCATTTCAGCATCTTAGAACTCTACGTCCACGCACTCCTACATTTGAATGGAATGGAACATGGGGCTAAAATGGAGAAGACAGAGAAATCTTTTATTAAAAGATTTCTCAAACTAAAAAATGGCACGCCAAATCATCGTCGGAATTGATATAGGAACCCACCAAACCAAGGCAATAATAGCCGAAGGAATTTTTGAACAAGGACACTTCTCTCCACGCATCATAGGCACCGGCACTGCAGAATCCAAGGGTGTCGAGCGTGGTTATGTTATTGACACTTCGGAAGCAGCTGAGAGTGTCCGTCTAGCTGTCAACCGAGCTGAGAAAACCGCTGGCCTTAAAGCCAAGAGAGCTTATGTGTCCTTCGGCGGTATCGGCCTGGGGAGCATCACTGCTTCTGGCTCAGTCGCCATCTCACGAGCGGACATGGAGATTACCGACCGCGACCTCTCAGCTGCCTTGGAAGCAGCTGAGAGGTCCATTCCCTCAAACAGCATTTTAAACAAACGCATTATCAATACCATCCCTGTTGAATACAAAATTGATGGCAAGCCTGTTTGGGGCCAAGCCCTCGGACTCAAGGCTCAGAAGCTCGAAGTCAAAGCTCTTTTCATAACCTGTTTAGAACACCACCTAGGAGAGCTTATTAAGGCTGTAGAGATAGCCGGTATCGAGGTGGTAGACGTGGTAGCGGCTCCTGTGGCAGCAAGCCTTGTCACCGTCTCCAAACGCGAGCGCAGAGTAGGCTGCCTTCTCGCTGATATCGGAGCCGAAACTTTGTCTCTTATAGTCTTTGAAAACAACAATATGATTTCCTTAGAGGTCTTTCCTATCGGCGGCAACGATATCACCAACGACATTGCCCTAGGACTCAAGATGCCACTTGAAGAAGCAGAGGGAGTCAAACTCGGAGCTCTTTCTCGAGTACCTTTTGCAAAGAAGAAACTTGAAGAAATTATTTCCGCCCGTCTCGGCGATTGCTTTGAACTTATTGAAAATCATTTAAAGAAACTTGGTCGCGATTCTCTCCTTCCTGCCGGAGCACTTCTAACAGGCGGCACTGCTTCGACGCCGGGTATAAAACAATTTTCAGAAGAATTTTTGAACCTACCAACTCACATTGCAGAAGTCCACTTCGGTACGAGTGAGAAAAATAGAATTAGGGAAAACATCTGGGCAACAGCCTGTGGTTTAGCACTTCTTGGATTCAACTCAGGAGACCAAGGCGGATTTCTTGGCACTCAACGTGGTCCGCTTCTGCCGGGTGGAGGGCGTGGCCTCTTCCAAAAACTTTCCCGCCTCGTTTCTCAAGTTCTACCTTAAAATTAGGAAATATTTGGTTAGTTTTGTCTATTGCTTTCCTTTTCCCAACCCTTTGGGTAATATAAGCGCATCAATAAATTTAAGCGCATGCCACAAATCAAACCAGAAGTAGAATCATTCGCAAGGATCAAGGTCATCGGAGTCGGAGGTTCGGGCAAAAACACCGTCAACCATATGATCAATTCCAAGGTCAAAGGAGTTGAGTTTATAGCCGTTAACACAGACGCTCAAGACCTCCACCACTCTCTTGCCAAAAAAAAGATCCACATTGGTAAGAACCTCACTCGTGGCCTCGGTACTGGTATGAACCCAGAGCTCGGCAAGCGCGCAGTAGAAGAGACCAAAGAAGAAGTCCAAGAAGCTATCAAAGGTGCAGACATGATATTCGTTACTGGTGGACTAGGTGGAGGTACAGCTTCCGGCGCCGCACCGGTTGTGGCCAGAACTGCCAAAGAAAACGGTTGTCTTACTGTGGCTGTAGTCACCAAGCCATTCTTCTTTGAAGGTCAGCAGAGGATGAAAATTGCTGAAGGTGCTATCGATGAATTAAAACAATCCGTAGATGCACTTATCATCATCCCCAACGACCGCCTGCTCCAGACTGTCGAGAAAAACATCTCCGCCCGAAACGCTTTCGCCATCTGCGACAACATTCTTAAGGAAGCTGTTGAGGGTATTTCCGACCTCATCACTACCCCTGGTATTATCAATATCGACTTCGCAGACATCCGCTCAGTCCTCGAGAACTCTGGCGCAGCTCTCATGGGTATCGGCACCGCTTCAGGCGAAAATCGCGCCACAGATGCCGCCAAAGCCGCTATCTCTTCGCCACTTCTTGAAATCTCAATTAACGGCGCCAAGGGCGTTCTCTTCTCCATCGCTGGCGGAGATGACCTAACAATGTTTGAAATCCAGGATGCAGCCAAAGTTATCACTGAGTCAGTGGATCCGGATGCCAAAATCATCTTCGGTACCGTCCGCGATGATAAGCTTAAAAAAGGCGAAATCAAGATTACCGTTATTGCCTCTAACTTCCCTGAGAACAATACCAAGAAGGCAGGCTCTCTCTTCCAGAACTTTAGCGCTGAGGAAGACCGCAGCAAAGGCAAAATATTCAACACCCTTGCTACCCCAGAAAAAGCTCCTGCTAAGGAACCAGAGGTTAAAAAATCTGCTTCCACGCCAGCAGCTGCTCCTGTTGAAGACGACGATGACTGGAGCGCTGTACCAGCGTTCCTGCGACGCAGTAAGCTCAAATAGAGTCGCAGGAAGATTCAGGATTCTGGATTTAGGATTTTAGAATCACTCAGTCCCAAAATCCTATTGTAAAACTCGTATTTTTTAGTTTGATATTCCTTGTAAGTCAGATCTTTGGAATCTTCTTTAATTTTCTCATATTCCTTGAGCAAATGGGGGTTATTCTTAAGCATATTAAATACTTGAATTTGGGCTTTTGTTGTTTCTATAGTGGGATCAGTGAGCCAGACACTTATAGAAAACCCTTCTTTTTGAAAGTCCCAGCCCGTAGAGTTTGTTCCTTGTCTTGTAGGTTCTCCGTATAGCTTTCTGAAACTACCAATATGCTTTGGCTGTTCAGACTTTATACAAAAAGCACTAATATCAATATCTTCTTGACCTGAAATCTTGAGGGGCAGAGAGCCCAGCAATAATACTTCTAGCTGTGGCTCAACCGCCTTAATACCTGCGATTACCTCCTCGGCAATCTCTAGCCCTTTAGGATTAAAGGGATTAACAACCATTCTTTGGTCATCTGAAATTTTGGTAAGATATTTAATTTGGCCTTCGGTCAGCATAATATAAGTTATAATATCACCCATGGAGGAACGAGCCAAAATTAAAGATTTCACAGATTTAGAGACATGGAAGAAATCTCACGAGCTAGTTCTTGCGATTTATAAAGCCACTAGAGACTTCCCCAGATCAGAAACTTTTGCCCTAACCTCTCAAATCCAGAGGGCTGCTGTTTCCATTACCTCAAATATAGCTGAGGGATTCGGCAGACAAACTATTAAGGAGAAGGTTCAGTTTTACTACCAAGCCCAAGGTTCCCTCACTGAAGTCAAAAACCAACTAATTCTCTCTAAAGACCTTCATTATATTTCTGAACCAGAATTTGATAGAATTATGGACACCCTAATCACTAGTCACAAGCTATTACAGGGTCTATTAAGAAAAACAAAGTCTTTTCTTATTCCTAAATCCTAAATCTTAAATCATGAATCTACTCTACGATCTGGCTATTATCGGTGGCGGACCCGCCGGCGTAAGTGCCGGCGTTTACGCTGCGCGCAAAAGGCTCAAGACTATTTTCATCACAGAGACCTTCGGCGGACAAAGTACCGAGTCTGTTGGTATTGAAAACTGGATTGGAACCATAAACATTCCCGGAGCTGAATTCGGCAAGATGCTTGAGAACCATCTGCGTGCCTATGCTGGCGATTTCGTAGAAATCAAATTGAATAAGGTTAATAAGGTAGATAAATTTAATAAAGAGTTTCAAGTTAAATGTGAAGATGGTGAAATCTTCACAGCAAAAACAGTATTGATTGCTACAGGCAGCACAAGGAGAAAGTTAGAAATACCAGGCGCTCAAGAGTTCGAAAACAAAGGCATCACCTACTGCGCCTCATGCGACGGTCCTCTTTTCTCCGGACAGGATGTAGTTGTTATAGGTGGAGGTAATGCCGGATTTGAATCTGCCGCTCAGCTCTTGGCTTATGCCAAATCTGTCACTCTTTTAAACAGAAGCGATGTTTTGAAGGCAGACGAAGTAACAGTCGAACGCGTTTCCAAACACCCCAATATGCGTGTGATAAAAAATGCTGTTCCCAAAGAGGTTAAAGGAGATAAGTTCGTAAATGCTCTTGTCTACGAAGAGAATGGCGAGACTAAAGAGCTTCTCGTTACAGGCATCTTTGTCGAGATAGGACTTGTCCCGACCACTTCTTTTGTAAAAGGCTTAGCGGAGCTAAACCAATACGGGCAAATTATAGTTGACCCTAAGACTCAGATGACTTCTGTAGAAGGACTCTGGGCCGCTGGAGACTCCACAGACGGACTCTACCACCAGAACAACGTTGCTGCTGGTGATGCTGTGAAAGCGCTCGAGGATATATATCTCCATATACACACAAAATAAAAAGAACCCCGTGAGATAGCATTGCTGCATCTCACGGGGCCTTAAGGTGCCCACGAACTTACCCTCCGATGATGGTGATCTGTTTGATACGATCACCCCGACAGAGGTCGGTGGTGGAGCAAACCACCACACCGGCGATAATTGCAGTCGCCGGAACTCCGATCCAGAGAGCCTTGCCGGTCTTGCGATCCCAGTGCCACCAGGCAGGCCCACTACCCCGCTTCCGATCCTGGCGATCCAGGTCATTAGCAAGCTCGCTCGCCGCTCTACGTCCCTGGTCGACGAGATCTGTGCCCGTCTCCGGCCGCACAATCTCAAACGAACCTGGCATCGGCAACCCATCGTCCGTGATGAAGTTTCCGCAGAGGAGCGAAGCGAACCAGATGCCGGTCTGGATGTTCAGGAGACACTGCTCATTGTTACGAAACGGCCGGTCGAGGCCAGTCAGCATGATCTTGCCATCGGGTCCAACCCAGGCAAGAGAAGCAGTGATGCCCGTCGGGCACGGCACAACCGCGAGCGAGCGCACGTAGTTGGCTAGGCCCTGGGCGGTGGTACTGGCCGAGACATGCCCCTGCTTAACTGCGACCTCGATCATGTCGGCGACGTTGGCAATGAGCACACGGCGGCCATTTCTTTCGATTGCCCGCGCATACTCCTCCTGGGTAACCGGACCTTTGGTAAAGGCCTGGCCTCTTGTTTGTGCGGAGGCTACGACAGGCGCAGCCATGACAAAGGCCACTACTGCGGCCCACATGAGTCTCTTCACGATTTCCTCCTCTGGTTATGACATAGTTCCGCTCAGGACTCTATCACGTAATAAGAGCTTTGTAAATAGTCCGTATATAAAGACGTTTGGTAGACTTTTAAATTACTCACCTACAAATTTGATCTTTCTCCCCTTCCATGAGACTATCTCTTTAGAAAGGAGGGCCTTTGCACAGACTAAGAACTGTCACGTATTTGAAGGGGGAAGAACTTAAGGGGATATCAAGCGAAGACCGTGTAGAAGTAGCGCTAATCCGTCTTTGTAAGCACGGGCTTATCTATCGGTACTACCGATCGGTAGCCTTTGGAGACCTGGACAGTCTTGGAGCTGACTTTCTCATCTGGTCCACATTTAAGAGGCATCACCTATTACAGGTAAAAAGCTCAGAGGAGGGAAAAGCCTACCATAAGATAAAGCATGGTGACGGCATCCCATGCGTCGTCGCCGACAAGTCTCTTAGTACCGTCGATGTCGCGCGCAAGATCCTTCAAGAACTCGAGCTCGACGCAAGTGTTTTCGAAAAACTTGTCGAGAACATGCAATTCATCTAACCCCGTCCACTCTTGTAGTGGGCGGGGTGTCTTATATTTGTGCGCGATAGAGGACTCGAACCTCTGGCCCTCCCCACGTCAAGGGGATGCTCTACCAACTGAGCTAACCGCGCGCCAATTTTGTTTACAAAATTGAGCGTCCCGCCATAGCTTTCTTTGACCCTTCGAAGCCTCTCGCCTCGTCGAAGCCTTCGGCGTAGCGCGGGTGTGCGAAGGGGGTAGCGAAGGCGGACAGAATTAGATTACACCAAAAAATATTCCAGCGGAAGAGGAGAGATTCGAACTCTCGATAGGTTTAACCCTATGCCGGTTTTCGAAACCGGTGCTTTCAACCACTCAGCCACTCTTCCTTGGCGAAAACTATAGCATTTTTTGCATTTTCGGCCAAAAATGTTATTATTTTTCGGTTATTTGCGGCCCTATCGTCTATCGGTTAGGACACAAGCTTTTCAAGCTTGGAAGCCGGGTTCGACTCCCGGTAGGGTCATAAATCGCAGAAAGCAGACAAACTGCTTTGTCTGCGAGCGATTTATGAAGTCGGAGTCATGTCCCGATACCAATCGGGACAGACGAGACCGGGGCTGGAAAATTCGTGAGTGGCGACGAGCGAATTATTGTGGCTCACACTAAAATAGCCGGGGCTGGAAAATTCATTTCGGGTAGAAATGAATTATTGTGGCTCACATAGATTTGCATGCGAAGCATACAATATTAGATTTTAAATTTCGTGAACGTTATACATATATTAGAGTTCTAAGGTCTTGAATGCTCATTCCAATCAAACCTTCATAACCCACCAGTTCGGAAATCCAGTATAATGGGTCATTGTGAAAATCCTATCTATAGAAACAAGCTGTGACGAAACCGCCATAGCCTTGCTAGACATAAATGGCCCGCTTGAGCGGCCAAATATTAAAATACTTGGCAATTCCCTCTTCTCTCAAGTAGCTATCCACGAGCAATATGGAGGGGTCTACCCAATGCTCGCCAAACGTGAACACCAAAAGAATTTGCCTGTTCTCCTTGAAAAAACTCTTAAAGAAGCCCAAATTGATACCCAGTGTCCACCAATAGATTTTATTGCTGTTACAGCCGGTCCCGGACTCGAGCCAGCTCTTTGGACTGGTATTACCTTTGCAGAAGAACTGGGCGAAAGATGGAAAAAACCTGTCGTACCGGTTAACCACATGGAGGGCCACATCTTCTCCGTTCTCTACGGGCTTGCAAAGGATAATCCTTTGCGACTACCAGCTTTAGCCCTACTCGTTTCTGGTGGCCATACCGAACTAGTGCATATAAAAGACTTTGATCAATACGAAATAATCGGCCACACTGTAGATGATGCTGTAGGAGAAGCCTTCGACAAAGTGGCTCGCATGCTCGGCCTTCCCTACCCTGGAGGACCGAAAATCTCAGCCTTAGCGGAAAAATCTAGATTTAGGATTAAGGATTTAGGATTTAAGTTTCCCAGACCTATGATTCACTCGGGCAATCTCAACTTCTCTTTCTCTGGGCTTAAAACTGCCGTACTCTACAAACTAAGAGCTGAAAATAGAGATGATGATGAGTTTAAAGAAAATATGGCGCGAGCGTTTGAAGACGCTGCTATTGATGTATTAGTTAAAAAAACTCAAACTGCAATAGAAAGCCTAGAAGGCAAGATACATACTCTCATAGTCGGTGGCGGAGTAGCTGCAAATGCATACTTAAACCAGAAGCTTAACGATTTTATAAAAGACTTCCCTGAAATTACTCTTTGCCTACCAGAGCGCCCTCTCACCACAGACAATGCAGTTATGATTGGCATTGCCGCATATGTAAATATCACTACAAACCCAACACTTCTAAACAACACCAACAAGATAGTTGCGAATGGTAACCTTAAGGTTTCTTCTCGGTGATTATCACCGTCTGATTGTCCTCTTTGTTTTTGAGTAGAGATTTAGCTTTCTCTGAGCTGACTACGTACCAAGACTTGGCAGAGTCCTTCATAGAGCCGTGTCTGGAGCGAGTCAGGAACCATATGAGGGAGACAACGAAGGCCACCATAAGTGGGAAAAGTAGAAGCCAAGCTTCGAGGTAGAAAGCACCAGCCCAAGCTAGAGCAAGCCCGACAATGATAGTAAGCCACTTAGCTGTAAGCATCTTGGTAGCATTTTCTGGAGTATCCGTATAAAGGACATTCTGAAGGACACTTCCTAGGATATAAAGGACAACTAGTATAAGCAGGAGCTGGTAAAGAGTCTTCATTATTTCTGTCCCTGACGCTGGCCAGGTGAAGAGTGCCGCCGCTAGGCCGTTCGGCATCAGATTGTCCTTTTCGGAAATTTGTCCTTTAGAAACCGTATTCCCTATGAGCGGTATAGACTCCGCCGTAGATGTACCGGCACCTTCTTTATAGCCACCTAGCTCTTTGGATGCTCCCTTCACTTCTGGGCAGTCGCATGGGCATGGTGTTTTGTCCTTTATAACCTTGGCTGCCCCAAGTACTGCTGGCATTGGTGTACCGCAAAGCTTGCTATTGATCTTGGCTAGCGTAAGTTTGTATACATATCCTGTTGGCTGGCTGATACCCCAAGGAGTGAGTATTTCGCTCTTATAGCGGAGCTGAAACTCTCTCACTGCCTGATCAGTTGCTGCATCAAAGACTCCGTTTATAGTAACGTAGTCAAATTTCTCATACCCCTTAAGGAAAGCTTGGAGACGGATAACCTGCAGGACGTCATTATTGGCACCAATTCTCATATATGTAGTGATGTAAGGACAGAAGTCAGGGATAGTAGTCGCACCCAACACTTCTCCAGGAAGAGTACCGCCGCTAGATGACGAGCCTCCACCTCCGCCTCCACCACCTCCACCTCCGCCACCGCCACCGCCTCCGCCCCCACCTCCACCGCCTCCACTAGTAGCGAGCTGAATCACTACTGAGTCAGAGGCGTTGTCAGTCCCATCTGTACAATCCAAAGTCAAAGTCGTTGGATTGCCGACAGATGGATACCAAGGGTGGTCTGCAGGGATTGGGCCACCGTTACCGTTGAGATCTACACCTGATTCTCCTCCTGG
>JANLIM010000059.1 GCA_024654145.1 Candidatus Zambryskiibacteriota bacterium
AACCGGCGAATCCTAGAATCCGTTATCCCACCTTACTCGGCGCTCCGCGCCGCGCGCCAAAAAATCCCCGAAAACGAGGTGAGTTTGATTAGGGTGCCCGGAGTGGGCATCGAACCCACATCCCTTACGGGACACGATTTTAAGTCGTGCGCGTATACCAATTCCGCCACCCGGGCAATCGCACTCCATTTTTTTGATGGGAATGCAATTTCAGCATAACATGCTGAAATTGAGGCGTGGAGGGGAATCGAACCCCTGCATGTTGGTTTTGCAGTCCAAAGCGTTACCACTTCGCCACTACGCCTTGGGCTATACATTATCATAATTGAAAAGTCCGCGCTTTTCTGGAATACTATACTCTTGAGTGCGATTATATGCGTCCATAGCTCAGCTGGTAGAGCAGATCCCTCTTAAGGATAAGGTCCCAGGTTCGATCCCTGGTGGACGCACAAGTGCGAGGTGCTTGTAACTACAAATGGCTTCGTACATCGGGCGGGTGGTGAAATGGTAGACACGCCAGTTTTAGGAACTGGTTCCGCAAGGAGTGGAGGTTCAAGTCCTCTCCCGCCCACAGAGTGAAAGAAGAAAATACACAATTAGAAGGAATTATCCGCGTCACAGGAAAAGGTGTCGGCTATTTCGCTGACCCGGACGGGGGGGATGACTTTGAAGTCCAGCCAGAGAATGGCAAGACCGCTCTCAACCGCGACAGGGTTAAGATTGAGATTCTTGGACACGAAGTATATGGACGCAAACAGGCCAGAGTGACTGAAATTGTCGAACGCCACAAGACCGCTTTCGTCGGTGTGCTTGAAGAAGATTCTACTGGATTTTTCCTTGTGCCAGACGATAAGAGGATGTACCGAGACATTTATGTTCCAAAAGACAAGGCGGGCAAAGGCAAGCAAGGAGACAAAGCACAGGTGCAGATCATAGAGTGGGAAGACTCTTCCAAAAGCCCTAAGGGCGAAGTGATGCGAATCATAGGCAAAGCTGGTGAACATAACACAGAGATGGTCGGCATTGTGCTTGAAAGCGGATTTGAAATTGACTTCCCTCCCGATGTAGAGAAAGAGGCGCAGGCCTGGAAGGAAAAATACAATAAAGATCTTTCGAATGCGCTCAAGACAGGAGACCTCGCAGGACGTCGGGACTTCCGTGATGTAACGACATTTACCATAGACCCTGCCGATGCCAAAGACTTCGACGACGCCATCTCCTTAAAAACACTTGATAGCGGCGACTACGAAGTAGGTGTGCATATCGCGGACGTTTCTCACTTCGTCGTGCCTGGCACTGCTTTGGACAAAGAAGCTAGAAATCGCGGCACTTCTATCTACCTGGTGGACCGCACTATTCCCATGCTTCCAGAAGTGCTCTCAAATGACCTTTGTTCCCTCAACCCCAACGAGCCTAAGTACGCCTTCTCCGCAGTTTTTGTCATGGATAAAAACGGCGTGGTGAAGGATCGCTGGTTCGGGAGAACTCTCATTGAGTCAGACAAACGCTTCACTTATGAAAACGCCCAGGAAACTTTGGATAAAAAAGATGGACCTTTTTATCAGGAGTTACAGACTTTAAACGACCTGGCATACAAACTTCGTGAGGAGAAATTTAAGAAAGGCGCCATAGAATTCGAGACAGAAGAAATTAAATTTGAATTAGACGACCTCGGTAAGCCCGTCAAAGTTTATAAAAAAGAGCGTAAAGATACGCACAAACTTGTGGAAGACTTCATGTTGCTTGCTAACCGTGAGGTGGCTACTTACATGACAAAAGGTATGGCCGCTCGCCCCGAGCTAAGTCGAGGGGCCTTCGTCTACCGCATCCACGATGCTCCAGACCGGGAAAAAATTGTAAACCTTGCCACCTTTGTAAAAGCACTTGGATTTGAACTTAAAAACAAAGATGGAAAAACTACAGCAGAAGATATTACGAAAATGCTCCGCTCTGTCGAAGGTTCACCTGCTGAAATGCTTGTAAAGACGGCAGCAATTAGAAGCATGTCTAAAGCAGTTTATTCAACGGCTAACATAGGGCACTTCGGGCTCGCTTTCGAATACTACACTCACTTCACCTCCCCTATCCGCCGTTACCCAGACCTCATGGTGCATCGCCTACTCCAACGCTTCCTGACCCACGGGCAGATAGAACAGGACGAGATTATCAAATACCAGCGCCTCTGTGATGACTCAAGCGAGCGCGAAATGGAAGCCGCAGAAGCCGAGCGTGCAAGCATCAAATACAAACAGGTTGAATACATGCAGGAGCATATCGGCGAAGAATTCGACGCTATCGTCTCCGGTGTCTCCGAATGGGGTATCTATGTTGAAGAGGTCAATACCAAAGCTGAAGGCATGGTCAAACTCCGCGATATGAAAGACGACTTCTATGAATTAAATCCAAAACTCTACGCTATCGTCGGCAAGCAGACCGGCAAAAAATATTCACTTGGCGATCAGGTGCGTGTCAAACTAGTATCATCTGATCCGGAAAGGAAGACATTAGACTTTACTTTTATTTAAAAGAACCCCTTTGATGTTATCGCGGGGGTTCTATCTTGAAACCTGCCTCCTCCAAACACGCTCTCAGAAAACTGTACCCCACGGCAGTGCCAAGCCATTGAATCACTGTGGCTGCCACCTCGGCATCTCGCTGGGTCGCACCAGTCGGGCTCTCCGGTGGATTGCAGACTAACCTGTCCAGGATGCACCACTCTTCTTGGTTTCTTTCCATCCAGCGAAAGGCAAGTACACGCTCTAAGCGATCCATGGGGGATGACTCGAAAACGGTACGCTGCGCCTCGTAGCCTACATGCTCCAAAGGAGGCGCTTTCTCTACTTCACCCGAATATGTATCGTCGTCCTGCATCAAACACCTCCAATTCCTGATACTAAGTTACACCTTTACTTCTCAAATACAAGACTTACGCAGGTGTCAACCTGCCAGGTTGACACCTTTCAAATAGAGCTCGTTTTCTAACCTTTCTCTATCCTTCAAAAACCCTTCAAGATCTTTCTCATAATTAGGTAGACTGGTACCAAAAATTTCATAGAAAAGCTCCGGGTTAATTATTTCTATATCCTCTTTGTCTCCATAATAATTTTTAAGACTGGACCATTCGTAAGTCTTTAAAAACTTCATCTTCTTTCCGACATCTCCAGAGACTAGATCTCCTGCATTCAAATCAATATAGATGGGGAGGTAAGGAAAATGCTTTTCGTCACCTATCGTGATAATTTTTGCACTATTTTGAAACAAGTACCCGCTTCTTTCGCCAACCTTTAAATTGAAATACTTGGTATACGCATTTCCAAGCCGTTTAGTAAATTCAAGTATTCCCCCATTAACCTTCTCATATAAAAGCAGATGGAAATGATTTGGCATTAGTGACCACTTGAGTATTTCCACTAGTTTGTTTCTATCCGGCAATTTAATTCTCTGTTCGAAAATATCCTTACGTTTAGTTCTTATTTTCCCTTTTATGTTATTGAGTAAGAATAAATTATCGCGAAAACGCTCGTAGTTTTCTCTGTTGTTAAATATTTTCCTTTTATCCACTCCCCTGTTGCATACATGCGCAATATCTCCAATCATTTGTTTAATCTTCTCATTTGCATGCAAGGTGTCAACCTGGCAGGTTGACACCTTGGTTTTCTTGGCTATTTTCCGTAATCATTTGGCCACCTCTACTGCTTCGTCGAAGGAGATTGAAAGTAATTTGGAAATACCATTCCCAGTCATAGTTACACCATAAATAACGCCCGCGCGGCTCATGGTCTCGCGGTTGTGGGTGATAAGAATCAGCTGGGAATGCTTTGAGAGCATTTCTACCAAGTCTCCATATTTCTTGGAATTGGATTCGTCTAGCGCGGCGTCAGTCTCGTCGAGAATAATAAACGGTGGAGGATTCACCTGAGAGATTGCAAAGATAAAAGCGATAGAAGTGAGAGCTCTCTCTCCACCTGAAAGCATCATAAGACCGCGAATCTTTTTCTGGGGCAGGCTGATCTTGATCTCCAGGCCTTCCTCCTTCGCCTCGCTGGAGCCTTCCAGGGCGGAAGCGGGCTCTAATAACTCCTCATCTTCTAACTCTATCGGCTTCTTTATTGTTTCCTTTACCAACACCAATTGCGCTTCCCCGCCTCCGAACATTTTGGTAAAGAGTTTGTCGAAATTTTTATTGATATTCTCTACCCCTGTTTTAAATTCTGTAAAAAGTCGTTCTTCGAGGTCTTTGATCAAGTCCTTCAAAGTTTCCGCAGACTTCTCCAGATCCAAAAGCTCGCGCGCTAGAAATGCATCACGCTCCGAAGTCTCCAAATGCTCCTTCTTGAGCTCCTCTCCTCCGGTCATACTCGAATCTTCAAGTCTTAGCTTGTTCTTCTCCAGGGCACGCTTGCGCTCATTTTGCATTTCTCTCGGCTCGTTCTTTAAATCCTCTTCATTAATTAAAAGCTCTTTGAATTGGAGCGCCTGGGTACCTACAAGATGTCCCACTTCTTCCAGAGTACGTTTGAATTCCGCCTCCTCAATATTGAGTCTTTCCTCCTGAGATTTGAGAAGGTTAAGCTTGGAAAGAATTTCATTTTCCTCCGACATGATTCTGAATACAGCAATCTGTGCAGAATTATCGGAGTCCTTGGCTTTCTCGACATCTTTCTTGAGCCCTTCGTAATCTTCTTGGAGCTTCTTTTCTTTGGCTTCAGCCTCTTTAAACTTCTGCTCAACCTCTACCTTCTCTTGAGAAAGCTCGTTTAGAGCCTTCTCGGCTTCTGCAATTACGGTTGAAGATGCAGACTCTCGGCGTTCTTTCAGAAAAGTGAGGAATCTGCTTTTAATCTTTTCCAGAACTCCTGGTTGTTCGGATTCATTTTCAATCTCCTTATAAAGCGCCTCGACATCTTTGAGAGGTATGACCTTGTGCTCGTCTGACTGAGCCAGCTCCTCCTGCTTCTTGATAATCCTCTCCTGAGCGTCAATTAAACCTTCGACCTTGCCTAGTTCCCTACCCGATGCATCCTTAAGTGCACGGGCGTGAGAAAGCTCCTTCTCAAGCTCTAAGATAAGGTATTCTTTCTTCTCC
>JANLIM010000061.1 GCA_024654145.1 Candidatus Zambryskiibacteriota bacterium
TATGACAATATCATTATGGACACTGAACTGATGGAGGCCTCACGAATAAACGGCGTCAAGAAATTTATCGGAATCAATACTATATGCGCCTATCCAAAAGTCACTCCGATTCCTTTTGTAGAAAAGAATCTTTGGCAAGGATATCCGGAGGAAACCAACGGCCCTTATGGTCTTTCAAAGAAAATGATGATTCCACAATCAGACGGATATAAGAAAGAATATGATTTCTTGGCACTCAATCCTCTGCTCGAAAATATGTATGGTCCACGGGACGATTTCGACGATGCATCATCACATGTTATCCCAGCCCTCATTAGAAAGTTTGATAGAGCTATAAAAGACGGTAAGGATGAGGTGGTCGTCTGGGGCACAGGTAAAGCGACTCGAGGGTTCCTTTTTGTCAAAGATGCCGCGAGAGCAGTCGTCAGTCTCGCTGAAATCTACGAGGATCCCGCTCCAGTGAATATTGGTTCTGGAGCGGAAATAAGCATTAAGGCCTTGGTTGACATTATCGCTTCTATCATGAAATATAAAGGCAGGATCGTATGGGATACTTCCAAGCCTGATGGCCAACCCAGGCGCTCAGTCAATGCCGATAAAGCCAAGGCTATTATAGGTGAATTCGCAACCACTCCTTTCGAGCAAGGCTTGAGGGAGAGTATAGACTGGTATCACGATTCCCTCAAAAGTGCTAAATCTCGTTAAATCAGCTTTTTATAAAGAGAAGGAAACCAGGAGAGCCTTGGCCCGGTTTATTGAGCGTGGAGGACAACTTTCGTACGGCAAGGAATGCCGCGACTTCGAAAGCGCTTTTGCCAAGTGGCAAGGCGCCAAGTATGCCGTCATGTTTAGCAGTGGAAGCACGGCTAACTTCGCCCTTGTCCAAGCACTTATGCATCTGCATCACCTCAAGAGGGGCGACGCCGTTGGATTTTCAGCAGTCACTTGGCCTACCAATATTCTTCCCCTAATCCAACTTGGGCTAAAGCCAGTTCCTATTGATGTCGACCTTAAGACTCTCAACATTTCACCCAAGACTCTTCAGACCTCCTTTAAGAAACATAAATTGAAAGCGGTATTTCTCACCCACGTGTTGGGTCTTTGCGATGATATAAAAGGGATTGTTTCCTTCTGTAAGAAAAACAAAATATTTTTGATCGAGGATACCTGCGAAGCACTAGGAACTGTCTGCGACGGGAAAAAGCTTGGCTCATTTGGTTTAGGCGGGACATTTTCATTTTTCATCGGCCACCACATGTCTACTATCGAAGGGGGTATGGTGGTTACTAATGACGAGCATGTTTCCCGAGAGCTAAGAATAATTAGAAGTCACGGATGGGACAGGCACCTTGAGCCGCATGAACAGAAAAGTTTGCGAGAAAGACATGGGGTTGACGACTTCTACGCCCAATACACTTTCTACAACCTTGGCAATAACTTCCGGCCCACGGAAGTATCAGGCTTTCTGGGCAAGATCCAATTGAAGCATGCTGATACTATCGTTAATAAAAGGGAAAGAAATTTTAAAAAACTCTCTAAAGCCATTCACTCAAAATCCGACTTATACTACCCCATTGAAACAAGACACATAGAAGTAATCTCAAATTTCGCCTTCCCTCTCATCACTCGAACTAAAGCGGTGCAAGAAGAACTTGTCAGGCGAGCTCGTGGTAAAGTGGAAATCCGCCCTTTAATCGCGGGTAATATTACCCGCCAGCCCTTCTATAAACTGCATGGGAGTATGCATTCGGAGAAACTCCCGAATGCCGAGATTATCCATGAGCGGGGCCTGTACTTCGGCAATAACCCGGACCTAAGCCACAAAGACATACAGACACTGATAGAAATATTTACTAATTTCAAAATATGAGAAGAAAACAAAAGAAAAAGGTTGCCCTGATCACCGGCATAACCGGCCAGGATGGCTCATATTTGGCCGAATTATTGCTTAGCAAGAACTACGAGGTGCACGGCATTATCAGAAGATCATCATCATTCAATACCTCAAGAATAACAAACATCTTCGAGGATCCGCACAAAATCGGAGCGAGGTTGTTCCTTCACTACGGCGACCTCTCTGATTCAAATACTATAAATAAAATTGTTACCAAATATAAACCAGACGAGATATACCACTTAGGCGCCCAAAGCCACGTGCGGGTAAGCTTCGATATACCGGAATATACGGCAGATATTACTGCTTTGGGAACACTTCGGGTTCTTGAGGCCATTCGCCATAGTGGATTACCAATACGATTTTATAACGCTGCTTCGAGCGAGATGTATGGTGATGTTCTAGCGACTCCGCAGAACGAGAAGACACCGTTCAATCCGCGTAGTCCCTATGCAATATCTAAGCTCTTTTCCTTCTACCTTACAAAGAACTACCGGGAAGCTTATGGCATTCACGCTTCAAGCGGTATTCTATTTAATCACGAGTCACCGCGCCGTGGGGAAACATTCGTCACAAGAAAAATTGTTCGTGGCATCGCAAGGATCCTGGCAGGCAAGGATAAAAAAATATATCTTGGCAATCTTGATGCCAAGCGTGATTGGGGCTATGCGCCAGAATATGTAGAAGCTATGTGGCTTATGCTTCAGCAAAATAAGCCTGACGATTATGTAATAGCGACTGGAAAGACTCACAGCGTGAGAGAATTTCTGGAAGAAGCCTTCGGACTTGTCGGCATCAAGGATTGGAAGAAGTATGTAGTAGCTGATCCAAGATATTTCCGTCCCACAGAAGTAAATATTTTGAAAGGAGACCCGAGAAAGGCTATAAGAAAAATTGGTTGGAAACCGAAAACAACTTTTAAAGATCTCGTACGAATAATGTTGGTAGAGGAGTTAAAAATTGAAGGATTAAGTGATAAACTCATTTTGTGAAAACTACACTGGTCATCCTAACCAAAAACGAAATTCAGGGAGTAAACGCGGTCGTCTCTAAGATTCCACGTAATGCTATAGATGAAATAATAGCGGTTGATGGCAATTCGACAGATGGTACTCGCGAAGCACTCAGGGGTATGGGTATTAGTGTCGTCCCACAGACATCACCTGGCCGCGGTGAAGCATTTCGGATAGCTGTACAAAGAAGCAAAGGGGATATTCTTATTTTCTTTAGTCCGGACGGGAACGAGGACCCCGCCGATATACCTAAGTTTAAAAAATATTTCGAAGAGGGAGCGGATATTGTAATCGCCTCACGTATGATGAAAGGAGCTCACAACGAAGAAGATGACAGCTCATTTCCTGTTCGAAAATTGGTCAATCAGGCTTTCGGTTTAATTGCCAATATATTTTGGAATCGTTCTGGCAGATTTGTTACAGACACAATTAATGGTTATAGAGCCATTAGGAAAGATGTTTTTGAAGAGCTTAAATTAGATGGAACGGGTTACACCATAGAATATCAGATGTCTATCCACGCAATGAAGAAGAGTAAGAAGATCGTGGAGTTCCCCACCCATGAAAGCAGACGCATTGGCCCGGGTGGCTCGCCTTCTATGTCTACTGGTATCGCCTTTATTAAATGCTTATGGAGAGAAATCCTTCTGTCTTTCAAATAGTCGCCCTAGCTTTTATTATTCTGCCAGCGGCCTATATTCTTCAGTCAGTTCTCGAAAAACAAACCTTTTATAAAAAAAGAAGCTCCATGCTGTGATTACCATAAGAGAAATTAGTTGAGCGACAGTGTAGTGGATATCTACGACTTCGACCATCTTGTGCATAAAAAATGCATTCATTGCTATATTGAATACTCCCAACGCTACATACTTTGAAAATTGGGCTACCATTTTTTTCTGTTTATCTCGGAATGTCCAGTATTTTTGAGCACTAAATCCCACCGCCATCGACAGAGCATAAGCAAGAGTGGAGGAAGCTACGACCGACAGATTCAGATAGAGATGAAATAAGAAAAGAAAAGCGTAAAGAGTCGTGGCCGATAACCCTCCAGACATAAGAAATTTAATTAAGAAATATATTTTATTGTCTTTCACATCTTTAATTCAACGAGGTCTTTTTCCATTGGGGAATAATATCAAGTCCGGCTGCCGCTAATAATGCAATAAACGGTATTGCTGGAAGGGCAAATCTGGCTTGTGCCAAAGGGCCAACCAAAAACATAAGATATAAAATGGAAAATAAACAAAACCACATTGCTTTGGATTTCCGATGCATCCATAATCCAATGAGGAAGAAGGAGAATAGGGTGAGTCTAAAGAATCTATCGGTAAATTTCCACGGTGGATTAACGAAGCTCATTGCGACCGCGCGCCAATCACCAGAAGAAAGCGAGCGCCACGTACTCTGGAATACCACTGGTCTCCCGACCGACCTGTGGTAAATGTCGTTTGCTGCCGCGAAATATGATGAAAAAAGGAACGGCCAAGAAGTCACTACGTGGTAACGCGCATATGCGGAGAAGTTCTGCTTAAGAATTGTGGTCCCATAGTCTATTAACGTTGGGGAGTATGCCAGGTCTTCGGCTTGCGTTGGGAACGTAACCCCTGATGCTTTTTCAATTACTTGTCGCTGATAGTCGACACTTGTCCCTTCTTTTGAGGCCATGAAATTGGAAATGTAGTAAAAAACCAAGTTTGAAGCGGGCAGAGAGCTGAATGAAAAGACACCGGAAACCTCTTTGTTTTTAATCATCCACGGCACCGTTGCACCAATACTCACAACTGCGACAACCAACGCGTAGAGAAAAACTCTCTTAACAGGAACTTTTAGGATAAATAGAGGCGCCAGATACAAAGGGAGAGCAAGGATCCCTATCGGACGGACATATGTTGCGAAGGCAAATATCAATCCTATACACACAGGCATATACCAAGAAGAATCGACTTTCATTTTAAGCGAAAGATATACACCGAGTACCAAGAGAAACACAAAGAGAGTTTCTGACATAATTATAAGAGACGAGGCGAAGACAAGTGAATTCGCCATATAGACAAGTGAGGCCACCATGCCTGTTCTAGAGGAAAATATGATACCACCTATACGCCAAATCAGAATACCGGAGACGAAGACAAGGAATATCTGAAGCAGGGTTGTGGTGAAATATGAACCACCAGATAAGAGGCGTGTAAGTGCTATAAATGATGGGTAGCCCGGAGTGCGAAATGCTTCCTCGACTCCGTCAATTTTGAATCCTTGACCTGAAAGAATCGAAGTCGATAGTGAAGCGTATTCTCCACTGTCGCCGTTTGCAAGCACCGGCATAATCACTAAGACGCCCTTTTCTTTCTGAACGGCAGACAAGTGCATGGTAAAGATCCACGCAGAGATGTAACAGACAAGAAGAGCCCCGAAAACCCATCTATACCAAAGCGGCATAGCGAAGAAAATTGACTTTATTTTTCCCATAAGTGTAACTTTAATTATACCATAACTACCACACTTTTGCCCTTGGTTTTGAGTGTATAATCAAGGCCCAGAAGATAGGCGAGTTTGATGGCCTTTGCATATCAGAGTGAACAGCTTCCACGAGGTCTTTGTCATACTCACTTTCATCAAACGTCGGCTTTCCGAACTTGCGGGCAATTAGAACCGGCCAGGTGAAATATTTCCAGTGAACTTTCCAAGCTGACCGACCGCCGAGACCGTATAAATAAAACTTTGATGAATCGCTGAAAATTCTGGTAATCTTTGAAACTGTCCTCGGCGTATATTGCCTCAAGCCGTGCAGGAGGTAAAGAGGCAGAGTGGCCGCGGCGGGAAAAATGTGGACTTGAATAGTTGGTTCGTCCCTATTTTCAACGTAGTTCTTGATTTGTTCGAAAAACTTTATATCCTCGTCAAAATGCTCTATGGCTGATTGGGTGATGAATAAATTAGAGCCCTGCGGAACAAGCTCACTCACGTTGCTCGAACGAGATTCAATAAAATGGAAGTTGGGATACTTCTTTTCCAATTCTTTCCAGTTGGGTCGAGCCTTAGCATCAACCCCTGTGTATGAAGCAACTTTCCCACCGCTCGCGTTATATAACCGCGCTCCGTAATTGCCATGCCCACATCCGGTATCAAAAATATGAATCTCGCCGAGCTCCCCTTCTATCTTCTCCCACGGCAACGTTCGCCAGAAGATGTCTGATAGCCTCCTCCCGACTGAGCTTGTTTGATACGTGTTCTGCCACTCACCTCTCCAGTTCAGATCCGAAAAAGATTTGAAGTTAATCCTCCTATCTAAATTTGCATATGGAAGCAAATTGTTCACCCA
>JANLIM010000071.1 GCA_024654145.1 Candidatus Zambryskiibacteriota bacterium
AACAACCTCGCATATCGAAAGGCCCCGTCACCGGACGGGGCCTTTTACATTTCTTTATTTCATTACCGGCTCTTTTCTTGAGATAGTGCTTACTCGCCCCGAACGAGCACTCTTCTTTACATCGAAGGTATACTGACCGTTTGTAAAGTCCACCACAATAGTCCCGCCTGAAAGCACCTTGTTACTAATCATCATAGTTGCTACAGGGTTGAGAATTTTTTCTTGTATAAGTCTCTTTAGAGGTCTCGCACCGTACTGTGGGTTGTAGCCGTCTTTAGAGATTTCTTCAAGCACAGCTTCTGTAACAGAAAGGTCAATCTCCTTCTCCTTCAACCTCTTCTGGATAATATCTATCTGGATACGGGCAATATCTTTGATAGCTTCTCTTGAAAGAACATCGAAAATAATCACGTCATCAAGACGATTCAAGAACTCCGGGCGGAAGTGATCCTTGAGAGTAGAGAGCACCTTCTCTTTGACTGTTTCGTAGTTGGCGTCTTCTCCCTGGCTAAAGCCAATCGACTGCATCTTGTCGATATGCTGTGCACCAATGTTTGAGGTCATGATAATGACCGTATTTTTGAAATTGACTACCCTACCCTTGGCGTCTGTTAGACGACCATTATCAAGAATCTGTAGGAGAATGTTAAACACCTCTGGATGTGCCTTCTCTATCTCGTCGAAGAGGATAACAGAGTATGGTCGGTGACGAACAGATTCGGCAAAATCAGAACCCTCCTCGAAGCCGACATAGCCGGGCGGAGCACCGATAAGTTTAGAGACTGCATGCTTCTCCATAAGCTCTGACATGTCGACACGTATTAAAGCCTTCTCATCGTCGAACATAAACTCGGCAAGTGCCTTAGTAAGTTCTGTCTTACCAACACCAGTAGGACCAAGGAAGATAAATGAGCCAATAGGGCGATTCGGGTCAGCGATCCCTGCGCGACTACGCTTAATAGTGTCAGCAATCTTACGGACGGCCTCTTCCTGTCCAACGATACGCTCATGCAAGTTCTCCTCCATTCGAGAGAGCTTATGTGCTTCCTCTTCGAGCATTCTAAATACTGGAATTCCAGTCCAGCGAGAAACAATCGAGGCAATGTCAGACGCAGTAATTTCTTCTTTGAGAATTCTCCTTGAGCTCTGGAGTTTTTTTAGTCTCTTTGCTTTTGTCTCAAGTTCTTTCTCAAGAGTAGGAATTCTGCCGTAGCGCAACTCAGCCGCACGAGAAAGGTCTGCACGCGCTTCTGCCGCATCAGCCTCGATTCGCATTTCTTCTAAATCTTTTTTCACTTCTTTAATCTCCCCTACTGTTTCCTTTTCGTTTCTCCATTTAAGTTCCAACTCGGAAGTCTTTTCTTTAAAATCTGCTATAGCTTTCTCTATCTCCTTCAAACGCGTCTTCACTTTGGAAGTTTTCATTTCCTTTTTCAAAGCTTCTTTTTCAATCTCAAGCTTCATTATCTTAGACTGAGTCTCTTGTAGCACGGGTGGCATATTTTCAAGAGAAATCTTGAGATGTGATGCTGCTTCGTCAATAAGGTCTACTGCTTTGTCTGGTAGGAAGCGGTCAGTGATATAACGACTCGAAAGTGTAACAGCTGCTTGAATGGCATCATCAGTAATACGCACTCCATGGTAGAGCTCGTAGCGCTCCTTGAGACCGCGGAGGATGGTCATGGCATCATCTATAGAAGGTTCCTGGACGTAAACAGGTTGGAAACGGCGAGTAAGCGCTGGGTCCTTTTCAATATGCTTCTGATACTCTTTGAGTGTTGTCGCGCCGATAGCACGAAGCTCACCACGCGCTAAGGGCGGCTTGAGCATGTTGGAAGCATCCATAGAACCCTCTGCGGCACCTGCTCCGACGATAGTGTGGATCTCGTCGATAAAGAGGATGACTTTGCCTTCAGACTTCTCGATTTCTTTTATAATATTTTTTAACCTCTCCTCAAACTCTCCTCTGTATTTGGTACCGGCGATAAGAAGACCCAGGTCTAAAGAAACCAATTCTTTGTCTTTCAAAGATTCTGGTACGTTACCCGTTGTAATACGAATCGCTAATCCTTCTGCAATAGCTGTTTTACCTACTCCAGCTTCTCCAATAAGGATTGGATTGTTTTTGGTTCTTCTAGAAAGGATTTGAATAATGCGAGATATTTCTTCATCGCGACCAATAACCGGATCGAGTTTATTATTCTTAGCCAATGTAGTCAGAGAACGAGTATATTTTATAAGAGACTTAAACTTTTTAGACTCCTTTGGCTCTTGGGTCTGATTTTTCTTAAGCTCGTCAATGACGCGTATAACCATTTGGCGGTCAATCTTAAACTTCATTAAAATGTCGCGTGCTTCTCCAGGCACATCCAAAACAGCGAGGAACAAATGCTCGGTGGAAACAAACTCATCTCCGAGAGAACTCGCCACTTTGCTTGATGCTTCTATAGTATGGGCAAGCTCGGGCGTGAGATAAATTTGATAAGAAGGAGAAATAGTCTGGTTTGATTCAGGGCTCTCTATCGAGTCGAGAACAGAATCAGTAAGTAAAATTGTATCCACATCCATTTTTTCAAGAATAGACACGGTCATAGACTCCTCCTGGAGAAGCAGAGCGGCTAAAAGGTGAATGGGATTAACGTGATTTTGCCCACGCTCAATAGCAAGTTCATGAGCCTTGCGTATAACATCCTTGGCTTTGGTTGTGAAGTGGTTAAATGGCTGCATACTTATCCTTTTTAGCTATTTATCTCAACCTTGTGAAGAGATTTTAACACATTTGCACATGTTAGACAAAAAATTTCTGCTGCTTTTTTTGCCTCTGATTCTGTTGTGAATCTACCTAAAGAAATACGTACTGGAGTCTCGGGTGGTTCTGGTTTATTGGAATTACAAGCGGGTCCGGCGGACGCCATGACGCCGGCGCGGTCGAGAGCGAGCACAAGGTATTCTGGTAAAATGCCAGGCACGGAAATGTTTACGATATTTGGCAGGGCATGCTCAACCTCTGCGTGCGGAAGTGCCTCCTTCACCACATCTGCAAACTCTCCCGCTATAGAACTTAGACGTTTAAACTCCGCTTCCCTATCCTTAATCACAACCTCGAGCGCTTTTACAAAGCCAGCTATAAGCGGCACGGGAGGTGTACCAAGTGGTGGCAGTTCAAGCTTTACTCCTCTTCTTAAAATAATTGCTCCAACACCTTTAGGCCCATAAAGTTTGGCTGCGTCTAAAGTGATTAAATCGCAAGCGAGCGCTTCGAGAGTGGTGTTGAAATATTGCGCTGTCTGCGAAGCGTCTATATGAAGAAGTGGGTAAGATGAATTCTTTTTCTTCCTCTCTTCACGAATATTGCGACCCAACTTGTTGTCTATTGTGACGCTTGAGACCAAGACAAGTTCTTTGCCCGTTATGCCTTTTGCTGCATCGCTCACCGAAGGATGGCTCTCTGGCTCAATGATAATTTTCCCCGGCTTTACTCCTTTTATAACCAGGACATTGGCCTCAGTACCACCTGAAGTGAAGATGACGTTCTCGGGAGCAGCACCAAACATTTCTGCAATCTGCTTTCTAAACTTTTCCACTTCCATCTTAACTTTTACACCTTCCTCATAAATTGCATTCGGATTATAAAAATCTTTTGACCAATACTTTTCCATTGCAACAAGAACCTCGGGCAGCACCGGAGTAGCGGAAGCATAATCAAGAAAAATCCTCCTTGCCCCTCGAAGCTTTAGCGAAGTGGGGTCTTTTGCAAATAAATTTGTGAGGAAATTCATAGCGACATTCTAGCATATTTTTACATCTTATTGACTTTTACAAGTAAGTGTGACTTGCCTTCTACTTTTTCTGCAAGCGCTACTTCACCAGTAACATCTGACGGTGCAGACTGCCGCCATCATCAGGCACAAATAAGCCATGTCCGCGGCGAATGCGCCGACCCAGAGATGGGTCGGCGCATCTTCTTTTATCTAAACCAAGCCTAGCTGATGTCAATATTAAATTCCTTACTCTTGTCAACACTTTCTACGATCGCGAAAAGTGTTGACATTGTAATAGAGATGGTAAAATTAGATAAATGAGTTTAAACAAAGAAATTTTGCGAATTACTGCTAGATACCATCCTCTCGTTTATTCTCAGCTTTATGAATATTTATACGAAGAGACTGTCTATGGTAAAAAATTAAACAAACGTTCTCTTAGCACAGTGCTAAACAGGATGAAAAGAAATGGGCTTTTGAAAAATAAGGACGGAAAATGGTCCCCTACGGCAGGGGGTCGAGTTTATTTAGAAAAAATTAATACTGGTATCAAAAAATTTTTCACCCCGGGGACAATAGTCAGTAATAGAAGGAAGTTCAAAAGGATAATTATTGTTTTTGACATTCCAGAGAAGAAAAGGAGATACCGCGACTGGTTGAGAATGGAGTTGGTTGGATTTGGTTTTACCCTCATACAGAAAAGTGTTTGGTTGGGGCCAGGACTACCTAAAGAGTTTATTGAGTATTTAGACGAAGCTGGACTTCTAAAACATATTCGCTTCTTCCATGCTGAAGAAAAAGATTTGATTTAGTTTAACGGCTCAATGGTTGAGCCGTTGTAGTCAATTGTCATTGTATTACCCCGTGTCAACACTTTTCACGATCGTTGAATTTGTTGACATTCAATTCTTAGAGCTATTTAAAGGGTGTTTTTGCAACACATTTATGTTAAGGTGGGAAGCGCAAATATGGCTAATTCTCAAGTAAAAGAAAGCATGGTGACCAGGCCGCCGGTTGTCGGCATTTTTGGCCATATCGACCACGGCAAGTCGACTCTGATCGACTATATCCGGAAGACTAATATCACCGCCACAGAGGCAGGTGGCATTACTCAGCACGTGAGTGCTTATGAGGTAAAGAGGCTGAAGAAGGATGGTACCCAAACTAAAATTACTTTTCTAGACACTCCAGGACACGAGGCATTCAAAAGTATTCGTACCCGTGGTGCATCAGTGGCTGATATCGCTGTCCTCATCGTCTCTGCAGAAGACGGGGTGAAGCCTCAAACTCTCGAAGTTTTAAAATATATCCTTGAAAGCAAGCTTCCCTACATGGTAGCCATTACCAAAATAGATAAGCCTTCTGCAGATGTCATGAAAGCTAAACAAAGTCTCGCTGAGAATGGAGTGTTTGTGGAGGGCTACGGAGGCAACACTCCAGTCGTCGAACTTTCAGCTACCACTGGCGCTGGCGTAGAAGAATTCTTAGACATGATCGACCTTATAGCAGAATTGGAGAACTTCCAGGGCGAAGCGAACCAGAACGGCTCAGGTATTATCATAGAAAGCAGCCTTGATGCCAAAAGAGGAATCTCCGCTACTGGAATTATCAAAAACGGTACAGTGCACAAAGGCATGTTTGCGGCAAGTGGTGAAGCTCTCACTCCCCTACGCTTCATCATCGACGCAGAAGGTAATATGTCTGAGGAACTTACCTTCTCTAGCCCAGTAGGGCTTGTAGGTTGGGATAAACTGCCTCCAATTGGAGCAGAGTTTAAAACTTTTCTAAAAAAGGAAGAGGCTATTTCATACGTAGAAGAGTCTGGCAAGAAACCTATAACAGAAAGAGCGCAGACAACAGAGGGAATGACCTATCTGTCTATCATCATCAAGGCTGATACATCTGGAAGCTTGGAGGCAATAGAAAGTGAGTTGGAGAAAAAGAGCCTTGAAAGAATTGCACCCCGCATAATCATTTCAGGCGTTGGCCACGTAAACGAAAACGACATCAAAGCCGCTGTTGCCACTCCTGGCACAGCCGTCTTCGGCTTCCATACCAAAATTGATACGCGCGCTACAGCGCTTGCAGAGCGTTCCGGTATAGAGGTACAGAGCTTCAATATTATTTATGAACTTACAGACAAAGTAGCTGAACTACTCTCTTCACGCGAGCCAAAAATAGAAGTTGAGGAAGTCTCCGGCACCGCAAAAGTGCTTAAGCTCTTCAGCACCTCCAAGGATAAACAAGTCGTAGGAGCTAGGGTACTTAATGGCACCCTTTCAAAGGGCGCAAATATAAAAATCATTAGACGAGAGTCAGAGATAGGCAAAGGTAAGATTCGCGAGCTTCAGCAAGCCAAGATCGTGGCGGAGAGCGTGAACGAAGGTAGTGAGTTTGGAACTATGATTGAGTCAAAGGCTGAAATTGCCCCAGGAGATATACTGGAAGCCTTTACGACAGTGACAAAATAATTTTCAATTTAGAATTTTCAATTTTCAATAAATTTTCATTTAAAATTCTAAATTATGAAAGATAAAAAAAGAGAAGTAATAGGTGAAATCTTGCACAGACTAGCTGCAAAATTTGTGCTCGAAGAAGGCAGCAAGTCTTCCCTACTCACTATCACCAGAGTTGAGACATCTCCCACAGGCAAAGAAGCCAAGATATTTTTTACCACACTTCCCGAAGATCAACAGGATACGGCTTTAAAATTTTTAGAAAGGAAGGCTGGAGATTTCAAAATGTATGTCCGAGACAATTCTCGTATCGGAATAGTCCCCCATCTCGCTTTTAAAATAGATTTTGGAGAGCGGAATCGCCAGCGTTTGGATACATTATCCTAAGCCAGCGGAGCGCGCTTTCCCTATCCCCTTCGCTTATATAGAGAAGCACCAAGTTCTCTATTGCGCCGTCGTAAGGGTACTTCTGTTTCAAAGATTCGTAATACATCTCTCTTGCCTCATCGTTTCTTCCCTGCTTCCAATAGACGAGTCCCAGGTTATTTAAACCTTTCGAGTAAACCGGCCTTATTTCCCTACTTCTCTCAAGCACTTTGGCTGCCTTATCGTATTCACCGTTAAAATAGTAAACAGTACCTGCGTTTGAAAGAGAAAGGACACTCTCTGGGGCACACTTTTTTGCAGAGAGGAAGAGTCTTTCTTCCGAGAGCCAATCAGATTGTCTGTCAAAAGAAACTATCCCGTACACGAGAATCAAAAGGATAGGTATCCACCTCCACTTTATTTTAGACAATACCAAAGCCAAAATCATCGCAAGCCCTAAAGAAGGGAAAAAGAATAGTCTCTCCCCTGCTACCGTTCCAATTGGAAACGGAATATTTGAAACCACTATAAATCCAAAAAAGAGTATTGCTGAGGCAAATGATACAAACGGGTTCTTTTTCCAGAAATATATTATTGATACAAAAGAAGCTATAAGTACAGAAAGCCCGAGCATTACCTGAGTGTTAAAGAAAGTTGTAATGACTGGAATCTGATTAAAGGAATAATCGGAGCAAAGATTGGCCGGCCAAAAAGTTTTTGAAACATACATCCAGAGAATACCTAAGGCTGTGCCAATGCGATGAAGTGGTTCTGCAAAAAGGAGCGAATTCTCAATAACCGAAGTCTCCACACCCAAGAAATGCTCTGTACCGAGAACAAAGAACCTAAAGAAGAAATAAAGTAATGTGCCCAAAGCAATGCCCGAGATAGGTAGGAAATACTTTTTCCATACATGCACCCCGATTGAACCCTCTCTCATCGAGACAAGAATGAGTGTAAGAGGCGCTACAGCAATAGCTGTTTCCTTTGACCCCACGGCAAGGAATGTCCAAAGCCCTGTAAGCCAGTAAGAAGGCTTCTCTTTAGTTAATTCAAAAAGGGTAAGGAGTAAGAAAAGGAGAGCAAGAAGTTCCGAGCGCCCGGTAATATTGGCCACTACCTCCGTATGTATTGGTAAAACAAGAAAAACCAGAGCCGAAAGATACGCAAGCCATTCTTTGTTAAACACCTTTTTTAATAAAACAAAGACCAGAGAAACAATGCCAAAGTAAATTAGGAGGTTTACCAGATGAAATCCCCATGCACCCACTCCAAAGACTGAAAAGTTTAACGAATAGCTGAGAAGTGTAACGGGCCTATATAGCCCAGCATCTATCGTCCAGTACGGGAAACTTAAAACCCGAAATATATTTTCTATGCCAACAAGTAGCGCCTGATGTTCGAGTATCCCTCTATCGTCGAAAACGAACCCGCCCCAAAGCGATTGTCCGTAAATAATAAAAATGAGAACAAAGAAACTTAAGAAGAAAATATTTTCCTTTTTCATCCTGTGCGGCCAGAGGTAATCGAAACCTCGTCTAATGCTTGGGAAGCACTCATTCTACCACTGAACTATGGCCGCAACTTCACTAAACCATACCCGCTCTTGTGGGCCCATACTACCAAATCCGAACCTATTTCCAAAACAACCATTAACTCGCACGCCCTGCGGGCGTGCTCGTGCGCCTCGCCCCATCGCTTCCATTCTTTTTAGAGTTGGCGGGGGTGAGACTTTTTTGAGAGGTATGAGCGATGGGGCTTCGGCTAGAATCCAAAATGCATTGTGCTCGGTCTGTCTTTTTGAAAGTGCCTAAGGGTGTCAGCACTCGGCATCCGCCTCGGGCTATTTCCGCTAGGGCTACGAGCGCCTAGGTGCCTATGTGCGGGTAGGGCTTGCGGCTCAAATACCGGGTAAATGAGCCGCAAGCCCTACCCGTCTCCTTTTGGGGAGAGGAAAGGTTCCTCTCCCCAGCTTCGGTCTCCTCCTCGCAGAGGTTTGCTAGAGTATTCGATGCTTCCGTTCGTTCTATGGTCATTTTAAGCTTCTGGCTTCGTTTAGCGTGCCTTCGGAGTCCGCCCTCGCACAACCCCTCTCCACGTTTTCAGTATTATGTTTGTGGTGTCGCTTTCGCTATCAAAGTTTAGTGTCTTCGTTGTTCGTCGGCGCTCGTGTTAGTCACAACACCCTAGCGGAAATAGCCCGAGCGCATTAACTCTGCACTTGGCCCACCCAACCCTTCCGCGTGCATATCAGCTCCGCTGGCTCCCTAGTTTAGATTCGGGAATACGAAGCGTGACCCGGAACTCCTTGTCTTCTTATCCTTCCTTTGGTTTCTAGTTGCTTAAAATATCTAGTAGCTGTTGCGTCAGAGATATACAAAAGTTTTTGGATGTCGTCATTGGTTATAGCCTGCTTTTTCAGAAACAAGCTCATGATCTTTTCCAGTTTCTTACGCTTTCGGAACTGGATCATTTCTCTCGCCCTTACTAACAGTTCACGAGCCAAACTTGTTTGGATTGCGGGAGGAGTTGAGTTCTGGGGTTGTAGGATAGGAGTGGGTTCGGGGGTCGGGGTTAGTCCTGGAATTGGTTCAGAAGAGGCTTGCGGTGGTTGTACTGGATCTGGGGCAGAAACTGGCTCTACAGGTGCTATAGATGGTTCAGGAGTAGGTTCCGGTATTGGTTGCGGTTCAGCAGTTGGCTCTGGATTCAACGGCTCAACGGGTTGAGCCGTTTGGGCTGGTTCAGTAATTTGTGGTTCAGGAATCGGTTCTTGTACTGGTGAAGTTTCAATAACCGGTTCTGGCCCCGGAGTTGTCTCACTGACCGTATCCTCTATTGTAGATTCGTCAGCCATTACACTCTTTCGTAAGAAACATGCCTGCCGGTTTTACCTACCTGCTTAACTTTCCCCTCCTTTTCTAATTCGTCGAAGTATCTGGTTGCAGTAGCGTCAGATATGCCGAGCATTGCTTCTACATCATTATTCGTTAGTGGATGATTAGTTTCAAGAAGTTCATAGATAGCTTGTTTGTTTTGCCTTTTCTCTTCTTGTTGTTTGGAAATAAAACTAGCCTTCCTTCTCTTAGACGCAATTAAGTAACCAATTAGAATACCGGCGACCAGAGTGAATACGTAGTACATGACTTAATTTTACGTTACTTCTCCGAGATGAGCATGGTCGTTCCATCCAAGTACATACCAACCAGACTCGTGTAGCCCAAACGAATGGTCATATTGGATAAGCGTAATTCCTGTATTATGAGGTACAAATGTTCTTTTTACTTGGTCAAAAATCTCCGGTGTTAACTTGTCTCCCAAAATAACCAGGGCGAGAACCATTTTCAATATTTCCCCGTGAGTTACCACGAGTATATTCTGTTCTTCTCGTTTAGAGAGCAGTTCCATGATCTTTTTTGCTCGATCTTTGATTTGGAAATAATCTTCCTCATCTGAGTGCCTATTATTTGGGTCGGTGAAGGTATCTTTAACAACTTTCATTATCGCTTTTACATCCGGATCACTCTTACTGCGTCCGCGCACTGCTGATGGCCTCTTTATTTCTTCAAATATAGGGTCTTCGATTACTTTGTGTCCGGTACGTTCGGCAATAGCTCGCGCCGTTTGAGATGCTCTTGTCATCGGGCTCGCAAATATCACGTCTACGGGTATGTTTTCGAATCTCTTGGCCATAAATTCTGCCTGCTCCTTTCCTTTCTCAGACAGCTCTATGGTTGGTAGCTGAAACTGATCGGACTCGTTTCCATCAGTACTCCCATGTCGAACAAAATAAATATTCATATGATTGGATTAGGTTATATCTGGTAAATCACCGACTTTTTTGATGATTGTTTCCAGGCTTGCGAGCAGTGATTCCTCTGACGGATCGATTGTGAGGTCTGGATTTTTTGGCACTTCATATGGCATATCCTCTCCAACTTTGCCGCCCTTAATATAAATCCAGAAAGGATTGATGAGTTCTGTAATATTATCTCGTGTTGATTGAAAAGGCGCAATCACAGATACAACCACGTTAAATCCTTGGCCATTCAAAATCTTTGCTAGTCGAGCGACACGCATATTATGCTCGTCACGATCTTTTCTACTGAATCCCAAATCTGTCGATATGGATGCTCGCAACTCATCACCATCGAGCACTATGGCGTTCATTTTCTCTTTCAAGAGATAAGCAATTGAGGTTTTACCGGCACCGACATTGCCAGTGAGCCATATAATCCCTTTTTTACTATTTCTGATTTTTGTCGCTGAAATTTCCTCGATCTGCTTTTCAAGACGAATTCGTCTGACACCCCACCCGACATCGCGCCCATAGCATACTTCTTTAATGTCCGGTATTGCAATTATCTCGACATTCTCATTGTCTCCATACACCTTTCTGATTCGCGCCATCCGTTCTTCGACGGTATAAGGATTACCTTCTGAGAACGGCGTGTCCCGTACCGCGATAACAACCTTTCCACCTTCATCAAGCACAACTTGTATAAGCGATTTGTGCCCGTCGTGAAATGGCTGCCAGCGGCCAATAAATAGTGATTTACTCATAAATTTACGCGAGATCGTACTTACCGAGCAATATCCGGTCTGTCGTTCCCGATACGTTAGTAATAATTTTTGAGACAATTTCTTTTGTGATCTTTGGATCAATCGGCTTACTTGAGTTCACAATCACAGACCACGGGGTATCAATAGGTTTATCAGACTGGCTAATTATAAACACCTCACATGGAGTTTTCATTTCTTGCCATATTTGCTGTGCAATGTCCCATGCCATCGCCGAGTACAGCTTGCCCGCATGGTATTGAGGATTTTTGCCACTCAGTCCCTCGATACTGAATGGCCGCCGAGACGAAATGACTCCTCCGAGACGATTTCCACGCGCCACCTGACCCTCGTCGCCCGACTCTATACAAGAGCCCGTGTAGAGTAGGTAAAAGAGATCATCTCGCTGACCATCCGCGGTATTTAATGCAAGGTCTATCTTGAATTTTTCGTACTTGTCGCAAATCTTACGTATAAATGACCTAATCTCTTCCAGATTTTCTTTATACTCCTTAGGCGATGCAACTTCGGTTGAAATTTGCGGCACGCACATTGTAAGAGTAATATCTCGCCCCTGTCGAATGGCCATTATTTTAATGTCAGAACCGAGCCATGGATATTGTTTTTTCGTTTCGTCGTCATTAAGAGATTGTTCTACCTCAAGAACTAACCGTTCTAAGGGTGTGTAAGGTGCCCAACCACAACCAACGGCAGTATCGTTGGCAACAGGGCGCGTATACTCCGGTAGGTCAGTCAGTTTGCCAGGGCGAAAGCGAGAATACGCAGATGATCGAGCGTTGTTATTATCAGTTGGCTGCAGACCTCGTGTTGTATTCGAGGTAATCTCAACCATAAGACGACAATTAGTGAGGAAATCAAAGTTTCTCAATTCCTTCTCCAAGAAGTCGGAAGCTGCCTCAACAAGAGCATCGCGGTATAAAATCTTTTCCTCTCCTACTTGCGGAGTAACACGTCCGTTAATAAGAAGCCGTATAGGTGAGACAAAATTACCGCCACCGAAACGCACATCACATTTTCCACCCATTAGGGAAAGCTTGTCGAATTGGTGGCGCAAAATAGTCCCGAATTTATCTCTACAAATTTTTGCATATGTGCGAGAAAGAAGCTCGGCGAGCCTGTCTGCTAGAGTATCCGGGTGCCCTCGTCCCTTGCGTTCTACTATTTCAAAATCTGAATCGGCCAGATCTTCAAGATTATTTATAAGATTAAGATTGATATCCATGTGATTATTCAACAAAAACGCCTTTGGCGACAAACTTGAGCCACTTTTCTTCATTCCATTCGCGCCAGCCGCGTATCACTTCCTCTTTTAGAATATCAGGTTCAATATCCGGCGGTCTACCGAACGATTTTGGAAATATATCATTAATCTGTCTGTCCTGTAAAACAGGCCACTTAGTGTACCCACCCATAACCGGAGACCTCAAGCCAAAAACGACTCGCCTGATATTTAGTTCTTGTATGGCAAACGAGCACATCGGACATGGCTCCACAGAACTATACAATGTCGATTGAGAGAGTTCGTCTGGAGTTAAGATTTTTTGCGCATCTATCAATGCCAGCATTTCGGCATGTCGATAAACCTGCTTTTGATGCAGAGATTCGTTATGACGTTTGCTAATGACCCTGCCATCAAATAATACCAGGGCTCCAAATGGAAATTCTCCGTACTGCGTTCCTACTGATGCAGTACTGATACACTCGCGAATATACTGTTCGTCCATATTCCCGTTTTTCATGACCGGTTGGATTGATGAGCTATTAGCTTCTTTCTTTCGAATTCAACAAACTTTTCTGCATATTTACGATTTTCCTCACTTATTAATCCTCGCTTCTTTTCACTATCTGGCTCAAAGACTTTAATCTTTTGCGGGTCTTTCGAGTATATCTTGGTGCGTCGTGACATTTCTTGCATCTTGACGTCTGTAAGAGCTAGGTTCCAGGTCGAATTGAGTAGTAATGGAAGATTATTGGTTATATACACATAGTCTAAAAATAACCCCCTCTGGCTCTTCTGAGATTCTGCCATTTTACAGAAAGTGCCCAGTAGACGAGTGGCGTACTCACCATCGGAAAGCGATTTTATCTCCTGTTCACTTAAATTGAGAACCGGCGCGAAGAAGGATGCTAGCGTATGACGACTGCGCATCCAGCCTGGCGGATCCCGCAATACCGACTCAAGCACTTCAAGCCCATTGCGATGGTTAAACATCCACCGAACGTTTGGGTACAGATTCAAAATTTCATCAATAAATAAAATGTTCCAGCTTCTGAATTTGATAAATATTCGTTCGCAGTGGTCGGGTTTACCCGCGCAAATGGCATTAATGGCTGCTTTGAGAAGTTGCCTTCTTGAGATATTGTCCGGCAATATCATCATTGGATTTAATATCGCAAGTACAATAGTCGGTTCGGATACGACGTAAAATCTGTCGACCGTAGCCAGCATTTGCGTCACGAGTGTAGAGCCACAGCGGGACATATGGAAAATAAAGTTCAAAGATTTTTCGTCGGTGTTTCTGTCTTGGAAATCAGACAGGAAAATATCAAGCGGCACGAACTTAATCCGGGTGTCATCTGGGTCGTAATGTATAGGGCGAACCAGAACTTCCTGTTCCTCAGCCGTGGTTTTACTTATATCTGCGATATTAAACCTCTGAGCCAACGAATCGAGGAGGAACGGATCCCTCAGGTTATCCCGTGGTACTTCTGCTAAAACTACGAAATATTCTCCGTCTCGGATGCGGAGATCTATGGGTAAAAGAGTTACCCCAATGTCATGTTCTTGATTCATAAATTATCAAAGTAATTTCTAACAACCTCGCTCCCTATTTCCAGGAATTGCTCTCTTGGCACAATGTCAAGAATTGTAAACTTATCAGTTCGAGGTCTGACCTTTTCCAGAGCATTTATTATTTGCGTTGCCGTTGCATTTGTCCCAACATAAGTACGAATGTCTAGATCTTTTTTCAAAAGCTCGACGATGATTTCAACATGTTTATTTGGATATCCGGCATTATCCTGTAATGCCGAAGCAACCATTATCCCAAAAAGTAAGCCCATACCATGCGGGCAAGGTTTTTCGCTTTCGATGTAAGATGAAATGATATGCTCGGAACCGCTAACCATCCGACCGTTTCCATTTTCTCTAGTAAGAGCGCCGGATTCAAGAAGCAAATGCAGTAATTTCTCCAACATATCTTTCCTCGCTATATTTTCCGCCATTATTGATTGTGTATCCTCAACGAGCTTTCTCGCACGCTCGCGTAAAGAGGAGCTAAATGTCTCTTTATTTTGTTGATACGCTATATCGCAATCTACTTGTGCCGTTGCCGTAGATGCGATTTCAACCAAGCCAAATTTGTTGAGTATGTAGGCCTGCTTAATCAAATCAAAGTCCACAATGATTTCATTGGCAACAACCGAATCAAAACTTACTTTTCCTCTTTCTTTATCAAAAAAACTATTTCTATGCGTGGCAAATGAATTTGTTGAAAGAGCAGAAGGTATAATATTGAAAACGCCACCTGTTTTGAAACACAAATATTTAACGGCATCTATAACAGTGCCCGCACCTATAGCAAGTATTCTGGGCTGATTACCTGAAAAACTGGCCAGAAAACTATCCAGCTCTTTGATATCTGCTTTTGACACCTCGAGCACATTCATACCTTTGCCTATTAATTGACGCGTGTATTCGTTTACAACATATAAATCGAAAGCATTTCTCCGCAGGTAAGTATTTACATCGCACAATGATATTGTAGGTCCTTTCATCACCATAAATATTTTATAATAGAAATGGCCTAATTTCAATCTTAAATTTTTACCAAATCATTGGCCTTTACTAATAAAGCAACCTGTGTTATTCTATTCCCAGACCAGAAACCGAAAGGAGGTTAAGGATGAGAGAATGTCTCGGCGTCGATCTCGGAAACGTGATTATTGACCATGTCGGATTCGGCACAACTCCTGAATTTTTCAGAGCCGGAGATTACGATGTAATACCGCCCGTTCCAGGAGTATTCGAAGCACTCCGACAACTGCACGAGAAACGCTTCGGCGGCAATATGTTCGTGGTGTACAATGCCACGGACATCGCCGACCAGAAAATCATCTCCTGGCTCGAAGCGCACGACTTCTTTAACAAAACCGGTATCTCCAGACATCAGGTAAGAAGAACACTGAACGGTCGAAATAAGTGGTCGGTTTGTGAATTCTACAAAGCCACCCACTTTGTCGACGATCGTTTAGAAGTCCTGAGCTACCTGGTTGGCAAGGTGGAGAACCTGTATCTTCTTAGGCCACAAGCGCAAGAAGTCGAGCAGTACCGCGATTTTCTACCGCATGTCACGCAGAAGGAAACGTGGCGGGAGATTCTGCAGGTAATAACCGTATGACAGCCTCTCGAAAAGTAATATCGAGAGGCTGTTCTCTTTTACCCCAATGGCTCATTCCGTTGAGCCGTTGCCTTATTTAGTAAGAGTGGTATTATATTGAAGATGATATGTAATAGAATCCCAATGCTAAACTCAAGGCATGGGATTGTTCAGGAAGCCGCGGAAGCGGCATTTTTAGCGATAAATTTATGAAAATGTATAAAGAAAAGCTCTTAGCAAACCTCATAAAACATATCGCCCATATCCAAGAGAGGATAAATGAGAATTTGAAAGTGACCCAAGAACAAGCCGATATGGATGTTCATAAAATCGCCCGAATGAGACCAGAAGACCAGATGGTGGCTATGCAGATTAAGGGTAATGCTATGCAGAGAGTGGAGGATTTAAGGCGACTGATTGGATCTCCTTATTTCATCAAATGTGAAGTGATCCTCCAGAGAACCGGAGAAAAGAAAACATACTATTTCGCCAAACACCATTTCAGCGAAGAGAGAATTTATTCGTGGTTTTCTCCCGTTTCCACGATTCGTTTCGAAGCCCCGGGAGAAGTTTCCTATAAGTTACCAAATGGAGAAATACAGACTCTTACCCT